>NZ_CVTX01000163.1:5951-13799 GCF_900005715.1 Pseudomonas sp. 34 E 7 | reverse complement strand
TGAAGCCGATGTGGCATTGCCTCAACCCACGGTGAGCGAGGACTTGCACGCCGATTACGCCACGCTCGGCACCACCCTGGGGCCGCACCCTTTGACGCTGCTGCGCGCGGAACTGCGCAAGCGCCGCTGCCGCAGTTCCCAGGAACTGCTGAGCGTGGAGCATGGGCGCAATGTGAGCGTGGCCGGGCTGGTCACCGGGCGCCAGCGTCCCGGTACCGCCAGCGGTGTGACCTTTGTCACCCTGGAAGATGAGTTCGGCAACCTCAATGTGGTGGTCTGGCGCGACCTGGCCGAACGTCAGCGCAAGGCCCTGGTCGGCTCGCGACTGCTCAAGGTGGACGGGCGCTGGGAGGCGGTGGGTGAGGTGCGGCATTTGATCGCCGGGCGCCTGACCGACTTGTCGCCGCTGCTCGATGGCATGGTGGTGCGCAGCCGGGATTTTCACTGAGGCCAGTGGTTTATTCAGCTCAAGTTCGACAAGATGAAACCATCTACCGCCGCCGCGCTCCAAAAGTTGCAACAGCCTCGTCATTGCCCAGAGCCCGATCATGCAATTTTTATCCAACTCCCACGGCTGTGAAGGCTGGGCCGGTGAAATGGCCCAGCGAATCCGCGCGTTTGACTGGTCAGGCACCGACCTCGGCCCGATCGATCGCTGGTCCACCAGCCTGGCCTGCACCGTGCAGATGATGCTCGCCTCGCCCGTGCCGATGGTGATGCTATGGGGGCGCGCCGGTTACATGATCTACAACGACAGCTACTCGGTGTTCGCCGGCGGTCGTCATCCGTACCTGCTGGGCACGCCGGTGGAGCTGGGCTGGCCGGAAGTGGCCGAGTTCAACCGGCATGTGGTGGACACCTGCCTGGCCGGTGGCACCCTGTCGTTCAACAACAAGGAGCTGGTGTTGTCGCGCCATGGCAGGCCGGAAACCTTGTGGCTGGACCTCTACTACAGCCCGGTGGCCGGGGATGACCAGCAACCGGCCGGGGTGCTGGCGATCGTGGTCGAGACCACTGAACTGGTCAAGTCCGAGCGGGTGCGCCAGGAGCTGACCCATAATCTGGAGCAGCGCGTAGCGGCCGAAGTGCAGGCGCGTTCCGCCGCCGAGGAGCAGCTGCGCCAGTCGCAGAAGCTGGAAGCGATTGGCGGCCTGACCGGCGGCGTGGCCCACGACTTCAACAACCTGCTGCAAGTGATCGCCGGCAACCTGCACCTGCTGGCCCGCCATGAACCGGACAACGCGCAAGTGCAGCGGCGCGTCTCAGCCGCGATTGCCGCCGTGGAGCGCGGGGCCACCTTGTCCTCGCAACTGCTGGCGTTTGCGCGGCGTCAGCCCCTGTCGCCGGCGGTGTACAACCCGCAACGTATCTATGCCGGCCTCGGTGAGCTGCTGCAACGCGCGCTGGGTGAAACCATCCATATCGACGTGCAGTTGCCGCAGGATTCCTGGTGCATCAACGTCGACCGCAATCAGCTGGAAAACGCGCTGCTCAACCTGGCGATCAATGCCCGCGATGCCATGCAAGGCGAGGGCGTGATTCGTATCACCGGCGAAAACATCATTCTCAACCCGGCCGAATGCGCGGGCAAAAGCATCAAGCCCGGCGAGTATGTGCGCCTGGCGGTCACCGACACCGGCGTGGGCATGCCGTCGACGGTACTCAAGCGTGCGTTCGAACCGTTTTTCACCACCAAGCGCGAAGGGCAGGGCACGGGCCTGGGGCTGAGCATGGTGTTTGGTTTTGTCCGCCAAAGCGGGGGGCATGTCGACATCTGGAGCGAAGAGAACAAAGGCTCGGTGGTGCAGATGTATTTCCCGCGCAGCCTGGAACCGGAACATGCCGAACCGGACATTGGCCTGGAGAGCCCTTGCACCGGCCAGGAAACCATTCTGGTGGTGGAGGACAACGAAGGCGTGCGCCTGACCGTGGTGGAGCTGCTCAAACAGTCGGGCTACACCGTGCTGACCGCCGAAGACGGCGATCAGGCCATGGCCAAACTGCAGTCCGGCCTGCAACCGGAACTGATCTTTACCGATGTGGTGATGCCCGGCCGCATCAAGAGCATCGACCTGGCCAACTGGGCGCGTGAGCAGGTGCCGCCGATTCCGGTGCTGTTCACCTCCGGCCACACCCGCGACATTCTTTCCTCCAATCATCTGCTGAGCGCCGACATTAATCTGTTGAGCAAACCCTACAGTCCCGACGCCCTGACGCAACGGGTACGCAGCGTTCTCACCGCCAGACAAGGTTGTTCATGACTTCACAGCACAACACTCCTCCATCGACCGTCCAGCACACTGGCTTCGTGCGGGTGCGCGGCGCTCGCGAACACAACTTGCGTAACGTCGACGTGGATATTCCCCGCGATGCCCTGGTGGTGTTTACCGGTGTGTCCGGTTCCGGCAAGTCGTCCCTGGCGTTTTCCACCGTGTATGCCGAGGCCCAGCGCCGCTATTTCGAATCGGTGGCGCCTTATGCGCGACGCCTGATCGACCAGGTCGGCGTGCCGGATGTCGACAGTATCGAAGGCTTGCCGCCCGCCGTGGCCCTGCAACAGCAGCGTGGCACACCGAGTGCGCGGTCCTCGGTGGGCAGCGTGACCACCTTGTCGAGCCTGATCCGCATGCTGTATTCCCGCGCCGGCCGTTACCCGCCGGGGCAGGCGATGCTGTACGCCGAGGACTTTTCGCCGAACCTGCCCCAGGGCGCGTGCCCGCAATGCCATGGCCTGGGCCGCGTGTATGAAGTGACCGAAGCGCTGATGGTGCCCGACCCGTCCCTGACCATCCGCCAGCGCGCGGTGGCGGCCTGGCCGCTGGCATGGCAGGGCCAGAACCTGCGGGACATTCTCGTGACCCTGGGTTACGACGTGGATATCCCGTGGCGCGACCTGCCGAAAAAACAGCGCGACTGGATCCTGTTCACCGAAGAAACCCCCACCGTACCGGTGTACGCCGGCTTCACCCCGGCGCAGACCCGCGATGCCTTGAAGCGCAAGCTGGAGCCCAGTTACCAGGGCACCTTCAGCGGCGCGCGGCGCTACATCCTGCACACTTTCGCCCAGACCCAAAGCGCGCTGATGAAAAAGCGTGTGTCGCAGTTCATGCAAGGCAGTGCCTGCCCGTTGTGCGAGGGCAAGCGGCTGACCCGGGCGGCGTTGTCGGTGAAGTTTGCCGGGGTGGATATCGGAGAGCTGTCGCAACTGTCCCTGACCCGCCTGGCCGAGCTGCTGCGGCCGGTGGCGGCGGGGCAGGACAAGATGAAGCTGTCGGTGGAAAAGCGCCTGGCTGCCCAGCGCATCGCCGAGGATCTGCTCGAACGGGTCACGACCTTGATCGAGCTGGGCCTGGGCTATCTGTCCCTGGAGCGCAGCACGCCGACGCTGTCGTCCGGGGAGTTGCAGCGTTTGCGCCTGGCCACGCAACTGGGCTCGCAATTGTTCGGAGTGATCTACGTGCTGGACGAGCCCTCGGCGGGCCTGCATCCGGCGGACGGCGAAGCCTTGTTCAGCGCGCTGGCGCGTTTGAAAGCGGCCGGCAATTCGCTGTTTGTAGTGGAGCATGACCTGGAAACCATGCGCCGCGCCGACTGGTTGATCGATGTCGGCCCGGCCGCCGGCGAGCACGGCGGGCAAGTCCTGTACAGCGGCCCACCTGCGGGGTTGGCGGATGTCGCCGCGTCGCAGACCCGTGACTACCTGTTTGCCGAGCCGCGGGCCTTGAATCCCACGCGGCGGGAACCCAGCGGCTGGCTGAAGCTGCAAGGGGTGACGCGCAACAACCTGAAGAACCTTGCCGTGGATTTCCCGCTGGGTTGCTTTACGGCGGTGACCGGGATTTCCGGTTCGGGCAAATCCAGCCTGGTCAGCCAGGCGCTGCTGGAACTGGTCAGCAGCGGCCTCGGGCGCGTGCTGGAAAGCACCGACGAGCCCAGCCTGGAAGACGCTGCGCCTATCGCCAGCGAAGGGCGCATCAGCGCCGGGCTGGAGCAGATCCGGCGTCTGGTGCAGGTGGACCAGAAACCTATCGGCCGTACGCCGCGCTCCAATCTTGCGACCTATACCGGGCTGTTCGACAACGTGCGCAAATTGTTCGCCGCCACGCCGGCGGCGAAGAAGCGCGGCTACGACGCGGGGCAATTTTCCTTCAACGTCGCCAAAGGCCGATGCCCGAATTGCGAAGGCGAGGGGTTTGTCAGCGTCGAGTTGTTGTTCATGCCCAGCGTGTATGCGCCATGCCCGACCTGCCACGGGGCGCGTTACAACCCCGAGACCCTGGCGGTCAAATGGCAAGGCTTGAGCATCGCCCAAGTGCTGGGCCTGACTGTGGAGGAAGCAGTCGAGGTGTTTGCCGAACAGCCCGGCGTATTGCGCGCCCTGCAGGTGCTGCGCGATATCGGCCTGGGCTATCTGCGCCTGGGCCAGCCGGCCACCGAGTTGTCGGGCGGTGAAGCGCAGCGCATCAAGCTGGCCACCGAGCTGCAACGCACGGCGCGGGGCGCCACCTTGTACGTGCTGGACGAACCGACCACCGGGCTGCATCCCAGGGATGTCGACCGCTTGCTCAGCCAGCTCAATCAATTGGTGGAAGCGGGGCATACGGTGGTGGTGGTCGAGCATGAAATGCGCGTGGTGGCGCAGAGCGACTGGGTGATCGATATCGGCCCCGGCGCCGGCAATGCGGGCGGGAAGGTGGTTGCCAGTGGTACGCCGCAGGCCGTCGCCGGCAGCAAGGACAGCCGCACGGCGCCATTCCTGGCGCGCGAACTTGTCTAGTCGGCTCAATGTGGGAGGGTCGCCCCTTCCCAATGTTGAAATGCAGACAAATGTGGGAGGGGGCTTGCCCCCGATGGCGGCCTCTGGGCTGGCCAGGATGTTGGATCAGACTGAGTACACTGGCCCAGTGCGGCTAACCCGGCGCCCTGCCGGGTTACCCACGGATTCAAGCCTGCGTTCGGCCAGCGTGGTTTAACGGGGCGCCTGAGATCAAAAGCAGATCAAGAGCGGCTCGCTTCGCATCGTGTGGTGCTGATCCAAATCTGTGTGGTGGTCGCCGGGCGGATGGTGGAGATTGTGTGGGGCTTTCGTGCCCAGTGAAGTATCCTGCGCGCCTCGTTCACCACTGATCCAGAGAAGATGACAGGACAAGACATGCAGGCGCTGCTGGAGTCGATCCTTGACGAAGTGCGGCCTCTGATCGGCCTCGGCAAAGTCGCCGATTACATTCCCGCCCTGGCCGACGTATCCGCCAACCAGCTTGGCATCGCGGTATACGGCAACGACGGCGCGGCCTATTGCGCGGGCGATGCCGATACGCTGTTTTCGGTGCAGAGCATTTCCAAGGTGTTCAGCCTGGTGCAGGCCATCGACCACGGCGGCGAAAGTATCTGGGAGCGCCTGGGCCATGAACCGTCGGGGCAACCGTTCAACTCCATGGTGCAACTGGAATTCGAACGCGGCCGACCGCGCAATCCTTTTATCAACGCCGGCGCGCTGGTGATCTGCGACATCAACCAGTCGCGTTTCGCCGTGCCGATCCTGTCGATGCGCGATTTTGTGCGGCGGCTGTCGGGCAATCCGCAGATCCTGGTCGATAGCGTGGTTGCCGAATCCGAAGCCCGGCATGGTGCGCGTAATGCGGCCATGGCCTACCTGATGAAAGCCTTCGGTAACTTCCATAACGATGTGGACGCGGTGCTGCACAGTTACTTCAACTACTGCGCCTTGCAGATGAGCTGCCTGGACCTGGCCCGGGCGTTCAGCTTCCTGGCCAACGAAGGCGTGAGCGCGCACAGTGGCGAGCAGATCCTGACCGCGCGCCAGACCAAACAAGTCAACTCGATCATGGCCACCAGCGGGCTGTATGACGAGGCGGGCAACTTTGCTTATCGCGTAGGGTTACCGGGCAAGAGCGGGGTAGGCGGCGGGATTGTCGCGGTGGTGCCGGGGCAGTTTACCGTGTGCGTGTGGTCGCCGGAGTTGAACGCGGCGGGGAACTCGCTGGCGGGGATCAAGGCGTTGGAGTTGTTGAGTGAGCGGATTGGGTGGTCGGTGTTCTGAGCCTGTCACCAGACCAAACTGTGGGAGGGGGCTTGCCCCCGATGGCGGCCTCGGGGCCGACCAGGATGCTGGGTTGGATTGAGTACATATCCGTTTCTGCGGTAACGGCTGATATAGGTTCCGCTTTTACAGCGGCTCACTTTTGAAAAGCGCAAAAGTAAGCAAAACGCTCTTGCCCCACCACTCGGCACCTCGCTTAGGCTCGGTGTGCCCTCTCTCCGGCTTGAATCCGTGGGCCGCCGCCACGCGCCATCCATGGCGCGGGGCGGCTAACCCGGCGTCCTGCCGGGTTACCCACGGATTCAAGCCTGCGTTCGGCCAGCGTGGTTTAACGGGGCGCCTGAGATCAAGAGCAAAAGCGCGGCGGCCTTAGAGCCGACCGGTATTTTGTGTCGATCCGCGATCCAAATGTGGGAGGGGGCTTGCCCCCGATGCGGTACGTCAGCCAGCGCTGTTGTCGCTGACCCACCGCCATCGGGGGCAAGCCCCCTCCCACAGTTGGATCTTCAGTGTTTTGGCGGATTTTATACGCTCCAGATTTACGTGGCTGGGCAGGCCTCATCCAGCACCTTATCCACCATTAGTTGCACGCCTTCAAGCATCCGGCAGATGCCCTGCGCAACATTGCGATGGGTTCCGTCGATTTCGAAAGCGAGGTGGGTGGCGATATATCTGAGTGGGCGCGATCCTGTGGGAGGGGGCTTGCCCCCGATGCGGTGTGTCAGCCAGCGCTGTTGTCGCTGACCCACCGCCATCGGGGGCAAGCCCCCTCCCACAGTTGGATCTCCAGTGTTTTGGGGGATTTATACGCTCCAGATTTACGTGGCTGGGCAGGCCTCATCCAGCACCTTGTCCACCATTAGCTGCACGCCTTCAAGCATCCGGCAGATGCCCAGCGCAACATTGCGATGGGCTCCGTCAATGTCGAAAGCGAGGTGGGTGGCGATATATCTGAGTGGGCGCGATCCTGTGGGAGGGGGCTTGCTCCCGATGCGGTGTGTCAGCCAGCGCTGTTGTCGCTGACCCACCGCCATCGGGGGCAAGCCCCCTCCCACATTTGGATCTTCAGTGTTTTGGGGGATTTATACGCTCCAGATTTACGTGGCTGGGCAGGCCTCATCCAGCACCTTGTCCACCAGCAGTTGCACGCCTTCAAGCATCCGGCAGATGCCCAGCGCAACATTGCGATGAGTTCCGTCGATTTCGAAAGCGAGGTGGGTGGCGATGTCGGTGATGGATGCCAGGTCCTGGGAGGCGTTGACCAGCAAGGTTTCCGTGCCCAGGTCGGGGCGTACGGTAAAGAGTTGTTCTGGGGGATTGGGGGTGTCTTTAATCATGGTGAAATTCCGTTGACAAGTGGAGCCGCCAGCGTTCGCGGTCAAACGAAGAAGGTGGCAGCTGTACGCGGGTTGACCGACCGGTTGTCAACGAACCCGGCATACCCGAAGGTATCCCGCGCACAACTGCCGCGACACGATACCTCAGGCACAAAAAAAACGCCTGGGATAGGTGCAGGGCGTAGCAGTTCGTTAACAAGGTCGGACGGTCAAATCCGGTCGCTGAATTGGCAGCGACGGCGAGGAGGTTAGCCAGCGAAGTTCCGAGGGACAACCTGAAACGGTTGTGGGATATATCTGAGTGGGCACCATCCTGTGGGAGGGGGCTTGCTCCCGATGCGGTGTGTCAGCCAGCGCCATTACGAGGCGGATCAGGACGGCATTATCCAATGTGGGAGGGGGCTTGCCCCCGATTGCGGTGTCACAGTCAACAGATGTATTGACTGACAC
>NZ_CVTX01000163.1:5642-5901 GCF_900005715.1 Pseudomonas sp. 34 E 7 | reverse complement strand
GATCAGGACGGCATTATCCAATGTGGGAGGGGGCTTGCCCCCGATTGCGGTGTCACAGTCAACAGATGTATTGACTGACACACTGCCATCGGGGTTCAAGCCCCCTCCCACATTTTGATCTCCATTACTCCGCCGATTGGGGAGCTTGTCGCCGTGCGGTCAGAGTTCCCAGCGATGCTGACCATTACGAGGCGGATCAGGACGGCATTATCCAATGTGGGAGGGGGCTTGCCCCCGATTGCGGTGTCACAGTCAACAG
>NZ_CVTX01000163.1:0-5592 GCF_900005715.1 Pseudomonas sp. 34 E 7 | reverse complement strand
GGACGGCATTATCCAATGTGGGAGGGGGCTTGCCCCCGATTGCGGTGTCACAGTCAACAGATGTATTGACTGACACACTGCCATCGGGGGCAAGCCCCCTCCCACATTTTGATCCCCATTACTCCGCCGATTGTGGAGCTTGTCGCCGTGCGGTCAGAAGTCCCAGCGGGTGCTGACCATCACGTTACGCGGCTCGCCGTAGGCGGCGGAGTTATAGAAACCCACGTTGGTGTAGTAGGACTTGTCGAAGATGTTGTTGAAGTTGACCGTCGCCGACAGGTTCTTGGTGACCTGGTAGCGGGTCATCAAGTCCACCAGCCAGTAGGATTCCTGGGTGATGTCCTGGTTGGTTTGCAGTGGCTCGTTCCAGATCTCGTTCCAGCCCTTGGTCTGCCAGCGCACGCCGCCGCCGATGGTGAACTTGTCCAGGTCACCCTTGAGCTTGTAGGTGGTGTTCAGGTTGACCTGGTGCTCGGGCTCGAACGTGGAGATCTTCTTGTTATCGTCATCGCGCACGATTTTGTGGGTGTAGCCACCTTGCACTTGCCAGCCCGGGCTCAACTCACCGGATATTTCCGCTTCGTAGCCTTTGGTTACGGCCTTGGAACCTTTGAATGCATAGTTCTGCGGGGTTGGCGTCTGGTTGTTGTACGCATCGTCGGAGATCGCACGGTTGGTCTCATGCACTTCGAAGTAAGCGATGCTGGTGTTCAGGCGGCCCTCGAAGAACTCGCCCTTGAGGCCGATCTCGTAGTTTTGCCCTTCGTCCGGTTCCAGCAGTTTTTCGTTGCGGTCCTTATAGGTACTTTCCTGAGGCTGGAAAATATCGGTGTAGCTGGCGTACGCCGAGAAGTTGTCGTTGAGGTCGTAGATCACCCCGGCATAAGGAATGAACCGCCCGGTTTCCTTGTAGGAAGGGTTGTTTCCGGTGACGTGATAGTTGGCCACGCGCCCGCCGAGGATCACGTTCAGGTCATCCATCACGTTCAAGCGTGTGGTCACGTAGTAACCCGTCTGGCGGATGGTGTCATCGATGTGCTGCTGGGCCGGGCCGTAGATAGGCTTGGCGAGGTGGCCGTTCCAGTTATAGAAATCGACTTTGTTGCCGCCCGGCCATTCCGGCGACCAGTAACCCTTGCCCTGCCAGCGCGAGGTGCCGATCGAGCCGCCCACTACCAGTTCATGTTCGCGGCCGAACAGGCTGAAAGGCCCGGTGGCGTAGAGGTCGGCGGAGGTGCTTTTGGTTTCGCCGGTGTACTTCTGCCCGTTGACTTCGGCAGTGCCATCGGCTGCCGGCTGGACGAACTGAATCGAACCGAGGTCGGCGTGGTAGCCGTTGATCTTGTGGTCGAGCTGGAACTTGGTCACCCAGCCGCTGCCCATGTCATGCTCGAGCATGGCGAACGCGGTTCGGGTGTTCTGCTCCCAGGAGCTCCAGGTGGTGCCGTTGTTGTAGGAGCGCGGCATCTTGTTGATGCTGCCGTTGGAATTGACCAGCGGGAAGGAGCCGGACCAGCTCGAACCCTGCGGAACGTTGTCCTGGTAGTCGAAGCCCACGGTCAGCAGGGTGTCGGGAGACAGGTCGAATTCGGTAATGCCGTAGTAGGTTTCGGTCCTGCGCGAGTAGTGGTCCATGAACGACTTCTTGTCCTGGTACGCGGCGACCGCACGCCCACGGACATTGCCGCTGTCGGTCAGGGACCCGCTGACATCAACTTCACTGCGGTAGTTGTCCCAGGAACCGGCGCCCAGTTGCACATGCCCCTTGAAGTCCGCTGTCGGCTTCTTGCGGATCAGGTTGATCGTCGCCCCCAGGGAGCCGGCGCCATTGAGCAGGCCGGTAGCGCCCTTGAGCACTTCGACGCGGTCATAGATCGCCATGTCGCTCAAGGTATTGCCCGCCGAGTAACCGACGTTGCGCACGGTGGAAGGAATGCCGTCGTACTGGAAGCTGTTGACCGAGAAACCCCGGGAATAATAGTTGGTACGGTCGCTGTCATAGGCCGACACCGTGATGCCGGGGGTGTGGCGCATCACGTCATCCATGCTGTTGAGGCCGAAGTCCTCGATGTGCTGGCGCGTGACCACCGTGATCGACTGCGGGGTTTGCCGGGGTGTCAGGGTCAGGCGCGTGGCGGTGGCAATGGTGCCCGGGGTGTAGGAGTTCGAGCCTTCGGTGATGTTGCCCAGGTAGTTGGCGGTGACCTCGGTCGGGCTCAGTTCCAGCCCGCCCGCTGCGCTGGCGGCGGCCACGGTCAAGGTATTGCCGTTGAGGCTGTAAGTGGTCTGGCTGCCTGCCAGCAACGCATCGATGGCCTGCTGCGGCTGCATCTTGCCCTTGATCGCCCGGCTGTTCTTACCCTGCACGTCGCCAGGGCTGTACAGCACTTGCACGTTGGTCTGGCGGCCAAATTCCTGCAGCGCGCTCCCCAGCGGCTGTGCAGGAATGTTCAACTCGATCTCCTGGGCCTGAACATAGCCCGCCATCGGCAGCGCCACCGCCAGTGCCAGGGCACTCGGAAGAAGGTTCATGTTCAGGGCCCTGCGCATGGATAACGCTTTGCTCAGGGGGCTGAGACCGAGTCGTGCTGGCATGGATGCTTTCTCTTCTAGGTTTTAAGTGGGCAGTTATCGTATCTATTGAGGTTAATTCTCATTAGCACTAGTGAGACGTTCCTACCTGGAAAAACCGGAAAATAAAATTCACGCCGGTTCCATTTCGTGCACCACCTGGCCGGCGCGCAGGCGTACCAGTTGGTCGGCGATGTCGAAATAACGGTCGTCGTGGCTGATCACGATGATGGTCTTGCCCAGGCGCTTGAGGTCCGGCAGCAGCTCGGTGTAGAAGATCCGGCGGAAGGCCGGGTCCTGGTCGGCGGCCCATTCGTCGAACACCAGCACCGGGCGTTCTTCCAGCCAGGCGTTGACCAAGGCCAGGCGCTTGCGCTGGCCGGTGGAGAGGTCGGTGGTGCTGAATACGCCGTCCTTGACGCTGACCTTGTGCGCGATTTCCAGGCGTTCCAGGTATTGGGTGGCGCTGTCCAGGGACTGGGCGGCGCTGCCCTGGACCAGGTCGTCGAACAGGTAGTAGTCGGAAAACACCGTGGTGAACAACTGGCGATAGTCATCGCGCTCAGGGTCGGTGACCGCTTCGCCATTCAGGCGAATCTCGCCGGCCTGGGGCGGGTACAGACCCAGCAGCAGTTTGATCAGGGTGGTCTTGCCGCTGCCGTTTTCGCCGACGATAAACACGATATCGCCTTGCTGGATACTCAGGTTGATCGGCCCCAGGTGGAACGGCTCGCTGCCCTCGACCGCCGGCGGGCTGTAACTCACGTTGCGCAGTTCGAGGCTGTTGACCACCGGTGTCGGCGCTTCGCTGTCATCCATCAACAGGTGCGGTTCCGGGGACGAAAAACGCTCCGACAGTTCACTGATGCGGCCAAACGCGATCTTGGCCTTGCCGACCACGGGCATGTAACCCAGCAGGTGTTCCAACGGGCCTTTCATGTACAGCAGCACCAGCACGAAGCCGGTGATCACCGTCGGGTCCGGGTTGGGGTTGTACGCCTGCATCGCCAGGGCCAGGCCGATGACCACGAAGAACAGCATCGAGCCAAACGTCTTGGCCAGGATGTAGATATTGACCGAGCGCACCTGGATGTCGCTGATGCGGTCGGCGGTTTCCTGGATGCGGTGGGTGTTCATGCGAAACCGCCGTGGTCGGTGCATGCGCAGTTCCTTGGCGCCGGACGCAATGGCGTTGTAGTAACGCTGCAACTCGTCTTCATGGCTGCGCGCCAGGTCGAAGCCCTGGATGCCTTTGCCGCCGGCAATGAACTGCACGGTGCTGCCGATAATGATCGCCACCACCATCATCAGGAACATCGGCACCGACAGGTAGGCCAGGTAGCCCAGGCACCCGAGGGTGACTGTGGCCGCGATGGCCAGCGGCGTGAACGCGAAGGAAAAGTCGCTGATGGTGTCGACGTCGTGGGTCAGCACCGGGATCAGGCGGTGGGAGCGATAGCGTTCGATCTGACCGATGGGCGCCGATAACACCTTCTCGCCCAGGTCCTTGCGCAGGGCGGCGATGATCCGTTGCCCGACGTAGTTGGTGCCGATGTCGGAAATGATCGAACTGAACAGCGCCACCACGCACAGTGCCGCAAAGGTCAGAACCACGCCCTGGGTCATGCCTGCCGCCGAGTGCAGCGCGTTATTGATGGTCGCCAGCAGCAACGTAATGGCCAGGCCGCCCACCATGCCGAGGGCGACGGAGACCGTCACAATGATGCGAAAGGGCCGGAGCAGGGCGAGCATGCCTTTGAAGGCGCCGCGTTTGGGGTCGGTCATAAATACATCCCGGAGAGTGAAAAGAGGGGCTGGGCACACAGACCCTTACCCATGACAAACGAAGTGTCGGCGCGACTATTTAGCTCGGTGTGCCGGGCGGTGGCGGCGCTGGATAAATTGCGCGAGGGCTGGTTCGTTCTTGTTGGGTAGGCGCACGGGTATTCACGCCGTACGTATTCCTTCTGCGAGAGCGAAACAATGACGAAAAAGAACCTGGTGTATGTCTGGTCCCTGAGAAATGCCGCCGCCGACAAGGCCGGGCAGCCGGTGGCCTACAAGGACCACGAGCGCTACATGAAGTCGGTGCTGGAGTTTCTGGTGGGCTCGCTCAACGACACCGCGCTGGGCGATGCCTACAACCTGGTCGGGGTGGTGTACGACGACGATGAGCAGAATCCACGGGATCAGGCGTTGGTCGCCGATTATGGTTTCGCTTACAAGCCTGGCGGCCAGTGGTTGTACCCGGCCGACCTGAGCGTACAGGGCAAGTTGGTCAACGACCTGTTGCTGAGCGTACCGTCGACCTATCGTCGCCTGCCTCGGGGCAGCGCTGAGCATATCGCCGGCAAACAGGATTTCGAACGGCGCCTGCATGACGTGCTGGTCGAGTTGAAAGCCGACATCGTGGTGCTCGATGGCTTGCTGGTGATCCTCGATGAACTGGTTCGCCCAGGCGCGCCGTTTGCCCGGCGCATCATGAACATCCATCCGGGTATCACCCGCATCGAATCGCCTTACGAACGCCGTGGCGCCTATGCCACCTGGAACGCGTTGTATGGCGCGCGTGGGCAGACCGTGGTGGACTGGACGACCAGGGCTACCACCCCCTCGGCGCCGCTGTACCTCACCGGCGCGTCATTTCACTATGTGGATAACGGCATTGATTCCGGCGAAGTGTTCCACGACGTATTGAAGACCGAGATTTCGCCCGAAGACACCATTCTCGAACTGCGCTGGAACAACTTCAACAACAGCCTGTTCCCGGCGCTGCATGAAGGCCTGGAACTGTTGGCTAAGCAAGGCTGAATACAATCCTCCTGACGCATGGCGTTCAAATGTGGGAGGGGGCTTGCCCCCGATGGCGGTGGTTCAGTCAAAAATGCGCCTACTGACACTCCCTCATCGGGGCATAGGTATCTACTCAACTCAGCAGCGCCCAACCGTAACCACGATGCGAAGCGAGCCGCTCTTGATCTTGATCTGCTTTTGATCCTAGGCGCCCCGTTAAACCACGCT
>NZ_CVTX01000165.1:3090-12358 GCF_900005715.1 Pseudomonas sp. 34 E 7 | reverse complement strand
CGGCACGCCGTCGTCGCCTTCGGAGATGCCACCGGCTTCCTCAGCCAGCGGGCCGCGCATGACCGGTTGGCCGACCATCGGCAGGTTGGTCGGTTGGCCGGAGTTGGCGAATTCGACATTTGGCGTGGGCTTGCCCAGTGGCAACTGCGCCTGTTCGGTTGGCGCGCCAGCGGTGGTCGGCGCCTTGCTGCGGCCTGGAATCAACCAGGCGGCGGCAACGGCGACCACGACAACGGCGGAAATAGCCAATACGTGCTTCTTAGGCATAGTGAACCCCATCTTTGGACGCTTGACCGCAGAGCGGCTGGCAATCATGGCTTCGATCATTGCATCGCGGGCAACCTGATTGATGTTGCCAGGCCAGCCATCGGAGCTTTCGTGAATATCAGAGATCTGCGCAGCGGAGAAAAGTTCGATACCGGCCCCTGCACCTTCGAGGCGCTGAGCCAGGTATTCGCGGGTCTCTTCTTCTTCGTACGGCTGCAATTCGATGACGTGGAACAGCTCTTGCTCACCGCTGATCTGTTCCAGATCGGCGATCAGCGACGACTCACCGAACAGGAACACATGGGGACGACCTTCCGGCGTACCCGCCGCCAGCGCCAGCAATGCTTCCAGGGCGGACTCGTCGAGTTGCTCGGCGTCATCCACCAGCAGATAGACTTCCTGGCCGGTCAGGCCCAGTTGCACCACCTGCTTAAGGATCGCATTCGGCTCCGCGTTGGCGACGTCCAGCGCCTGCGCCACCTGGCGCAGCACGCCGGCCGCATCACCGGCGCCACGGGCCGAGACCACGACGCTCTGCACCGATTGCTTGTTGGTGCTGGCGACCAGCGCCTGGCGCAGCAACGTCTTGCCGCTGCCCAACGGCCCCGTGACCACCAGCAGCAACTGACTGTAGCGCGCGAGGTGGTGCAATTGCCCCAGTACCGGCTTGCGCTGGGCAGGGAAGAATTTGAAACCAGGCACCCGTGGAGCGAAAGGGTCGTGGCTCAAGTGATAATGGCCGAGGAACGCCTCGTCGGCATGCAAACTAGTCATCGCGATCTTATTAACCTTTAAGCTGGGCCAGGGCGCGGTAATCCGCTCCCAGCGTGGCCTGTAAAATCTCTTTCGGATAATCGTCGGTCACCACCGCTTCGCCCATGTGGCGCAACAGCACCAGCCGCAGCCGACCGTCGATCACTTTCTTGTCTATTGCCATGTGCTCCAGGAAATCCGCTTCGGTCATCTCGGACGGCGGAATCACCGGCAAACCGGCGCGCTGGAACAGACGGATCCCGCGATCACGCTCCTGGGCGCTGATCCAGCCCAGGCGCTGCGACATCTCCAATGCCATCACTGTGCCAGCCGCGACGGCTTCCCCATGCAGCCACACACCATAGCCCATGTGGGTTTCGATCGCATGGCCGAAGGTATGACCCAGGTTCAGGGTAGCCCGTACACCGGACTCCCGTTCGTCGGCATTCACCACCAGCGCCTTGGCTGCGCAGGAGCGGGAAATTGCCTCGGTGAGTGCCACCTGGTCGAGGGCGCGCAGGGCGTCCATGTGTTCTTCCAGCCAGGTCAGGAAGGGCTCGTCGCAGATCAGCCCGTACTTGATGACTTCCGCCAGGCCCGCCGACAGCTCGCGGGGTGGCAAGGTGTTGAGGGTGGCCGTGTCGATCAGCACGGCCTGCGGCTGATAGAACGCGCCGACCATGTTCTTGCCCAGCGGATGGTTGATGCCGGTCTTGCCGCCCACCGACGAATCGACCTGAGACAGCAGCGTGGTCGGCACCTGGATAAAGTCCACGCCACGTTGGTAACAGGCGGCCGCGAAGCCGGCCATGTCGCCGATCACACCGCCGCCCAGGGCGACCACGGTGGTGCGGCGGTCATGCCGTGCGCGCAGCAGACCATCGAAGATCAACTGCAGGGTTTCCCAGTTCTTGTGGGCTTCGCCGTCGGGCAGGATTACCGAGATCACCGAGTATTCGGCCAGGCTGCGGCTCAGACGCTCCAGATACAGCGGCGCCACCGTTTCGTTGGAGATGATCGCCACCTGCCGACCGGCAATATGCGGTGCGAGCAGTTCGGGCAGGTCCAACAGACCTTCGCCAATATGGATCGGGTAGCTGCGCTCGCCTAGATCGACCTTAAGTGTCTGCATGTGTCCCCGCGTTGAAGATAGTGTGACGACCGGTAACGCCTGGATCAGACGCTGCCTGATGGCTCTACGCCATACCCCGCAAGGTCATGGCGCGCCGCCGAGAATAGCGCATTTGCGGCCAGGCTTTAACGGGGTGCCAGCCGTTGCAGGCGCTCAAGAATATCGAGTACCACCATTCGGGGCGGCCGTTCATCGGTTTCCACCACCAGATCGGCGATCTCCCGATACAGCGGATCGCGCAGCGCAAGCAGGTCCCGCAGGGTTTTTTCCGGGTTGGCCGTGCGCAGCAATGGGCGATTGCGATCACGAGCCGTGCGGCCCACCTGCTGCTCGACCGAGGCATGCAGATACACCACCCGACCACCGGCATGCAGGGCGCGGCGATTCTCATCACGCATCACTGCGCCTCCGCCGGTGGCCAATACCACGCCATCGCAGCCGCACAGCTCGGCAATCATTGCCTGCTCGCGGTCGCGAAAGCCCAGTTCGCCTTCCTTATCGAAGATCCATGGGATATTGGCACCCGTGCGCAATTCAATTTCCTTATCGGAATCTTTGAACGGCAGGCGCAGCTCTTTGGCCAGCAAACGGCCGATGGTGCTTTTTCCAGCCCCCATCGGCCCTACAAGAATCAAATTTCGCACAGAATCAACGACTCACAGCAATCGCCTGGTTATTCATGATACGCGGAGTCAGGAATACCAGCAGCTCGGATTTTTTCTCCGACCGCACATCGCGCCGGAAAAGGCGGCCAAGATACGGCACATCGCCCAAAAATGGCACTTTATCTAGCACTTTGCTCTGGGTATTGGAGAAAACCCCGCCGATGACAATGGTCTCGCCATCCTTGACCAGGACCTTGGCATTGACCTCGTTTTTCTTGATCGGCGGCACGTCGTTGAGTTTGTTCAAATAGTCGGGTTCGTCCTTGGTGACTTTGACCACCATGATCACATGATCGTCGGGGGTGATCTGCGGCGTGACCTCCAACGACAGCGAAGCTTCCTTGAACGACACCGAGGTGGCGCCCTGGGACGTGGATTCCTGGTAGGGAATCTCGGTGCCCTTGAGAATGCGCGCGGTTTCCTTGTCCGAGGTGACCACCTTGGGCTGTGAGACGATTTCGCCGTTGCCGGACTTTTCCATGGCGGTCAGCTCAAGGTCCAGCAGCAGGTTGTCGGTGATAAACGCCAGCCCCAGGCCCGAGGTGCCGGTCAGCGAACCCAAATCGACAAAGGGTGAACTGGGTGGATTCGGCGGTGGTTGCGCGCCATCTGCCGGGGGTTTTGAAATACCGCCGGCGCCCCAATTGCCGCGATTGAGCCGCCCACCCCAGCGCACGCCCAGGCTTTTGTCGTAATCGACATTGGCCTCGACAATACGCGCCTCGATCATCACCTGGCGCACCGGGACGTCCAACTGCGCCACGATCCGCCGCAGCTCTTGCAGCCGCTCTGCGGTCTGGTAGGCGATGATATTGTTGGTGCGATCATCCACCGCCACCGAACCGCGTTCGTCGGTCGCGCCTTCAAAGCCGGCCATGGACTGGAACAGCTTGGCCAGGTCCGCCGCCTTGGCGTAATTGACCTGCAGCAACTCCCGGCGCAACGGCGCCAGTTCGGCCATCTGCTTGCGCGCCTCCAGCGTCAGCAGTTCGCGTGCGGCCAATTCGTCGGCGGGGGCCACCAGCAAGACGCCGGCCTTGACCCGCTTGTCCAACCCCTTGGCTTGCAACACCAGGTCCAGCGCCTGGTCCCAGGGCACGTCCTTGAGCCGCAGGGTGATCGAACCCTGCACCTCGTCTGCGGCCACCAGGTTCAGGCCGGCGACATCGGCGATTTGCTGCAATGCCGCGCGCAAATCGATGTTCTGGAAATTAAGGTTCAGTGTGTCGCCTGTGTAGTCGGCCGACGACGTGCTTTCAGGCGGCGGCAGATGGATAAGGTCGACGCGATTGGGCACAGCAGCAGCCATCGGCACCGTGAACGCTATCCATAGCGCCACGCCGAAGGACAAGAAAATCCTTTTCATTGTTTGATTCCGTTATGAGTTGACGTTCAACACCAGCGTTCGCGGGCGCTCCAGCCAGAGACCCTGTTCATCGGGAAAGCGCTCGACCAGCTCCACATGGCCGTCCTGGATGGCCGTGACCTGACCATGATCCGGACCGAGGTAGTCGCCGACCGCCAGCCGATGCACCGTTGATCCGGCACGCAGCAACGCGAAGCTCTGCCCGCCGCCGGACAGCGTACCGACCATGTCGAACTGGTCGATTGCGATGCCCTCCAGCAGCCCGCGGGGTCGCGTGAGATCCGGAGCAGGGGCGGGCCGCCCAGGCGTGTGATCCGGTTGCAAGTCTGTCAGTTGAAACGGGTCGCGCAGGGAGGTCGCGTCGTACACAAAGCGCGGAGCCGGGACGCCCGCCTGTGATGCCTTGCCCCCCCGGAAAACGCCTCGATAGGCCTTGATCAGCAGCTCCAGCCGCAACAAAGCCCCTTCCGAGCGCAACGCCAGGTCATGCACCGTGACGACGCGCTGCAAACTACCCAGGGCGCTGACGAACGCCGCCAGGTCGTGATAACCCCCTGTAACGCCAACCTTCAAGGGTTGTTCGACATGGAACGGCTGCGACGCCTCGTCCATCACCTCGACGCCCTCGACCCATACGCCCTTGGCAACCGCCAGCCGAGCGATGTCTTCAAGCAAGTCCGGCACTGCAGCGTCACCGGACAGTTGCCCTTGAAGATCCGCGACGGTGTCTTCCATCACCCTGACGCGCTCGGTGTGCGCCTCAAGGTCTGCGGCCACACCGGCGCTCTGTTCAAGCTGCCCGCGCAGCACCTGCTCGCGCGCCTCCAACCCGTGCAATCGCGCTCGCGAAGCGCCCAGGTATGACACCTCCGCTATCAACTGCACCAGGCCGCCCAGGGCGCAGCCAAGCAGGACCTTTGCAGGCCAGGGCCATTTTGCAGCGTTGTAGGTGAGTGCGCAAAAGTCGAGCCCGGGCAGGCTCATGGTTGCGCCTCGATGGTTTCCCCCTGGCGCACCATCAACTGAAACTGATGAGCGCCGCGCTCACCCTCTGCCTGAACACGCTCAAGCCGCGCCGAATGGCCGCCTTGCGACGCCTCCAGCCGACGCATCAACTGGGCGATATCCTGGTTGCTGTCGGCACTGCCGCGGATGCTGAGCGTATCGCCGTTGGCGACCACCTCATGCAGGTGAACGCCATCGGGCATCGTGCGCGCCAGCTGATCGAACAGCCGAGCGCCGGAGGAGCGAGCGTCGTGCAGGTCCTGCATCACCTTCATGCGCTGCGCCAATTGCTGGCTTCGCTCCTGCAGGTCGTCGATGGTCTTGATTCGTGAGTCATGCGCGGCAACATTCCCGTCCAGGCGCACGTTGCGGGTGACCTGCCGGTCAATCGCCTGGTCGATCACTTGATCGGCCAGCCACACCGCCGCGAGCGCCAGGCAGGCAAACGCCAGCAAAAGCACCAGCAAATACTTGCGGCGCCGCTCGGCCAGCAGTTGGCGCCAAGGCAAAAGATTGATTCGTGTCATCCAGCGAAACTCCTCAGGGCCAACCCGCAAGCCACTCCCATCCCGTGGGCATCGGCGGCCCATTGTGCGCCATCGACTCGATGACCTGGCGTGAAGCTGGCAAAATCCTGACGGCAAGCGCGCTCCAATGCAAATGCTTCGACATCCACCACCCGCGTCACCAGCCCGGCCAGGCCCAGGACCGCCTCGCGCGCCTCGACCTGTTCGCGCAGGCAAGCCGCCAACATGACCTGCACCCGCCCGGCGCCCTGGGACGACGGGCCGCGTACCTGAAAATCGATGGCGACTTCGTCCAGAGGATAAGGAATGTACTGGTCGGCCTCCATGTATATCTGCCAGGCCCTCTCTTCGTCGCTGAGGCCTGCGTCCATTTCGATCACCCGCGTAATCACCGACGGGCCCGAGACGGCCACGGCTGCGTGCCTGGCGCGACTGTGCAGCCGCGATAATGCCTGCTGCAGCGCCCGCCCGGCCCCTTCAAGGTCGAGCACTGTGCCATCGACCACCGCATGCGCCGGCAACCCCTGCGCGGCGTAGCCCTGAATGCTGAAACCTTGCGCCGAACGGCCCAGCTCGATCAGCTTGATACCTCGGTCATTGATGTCGACGCCGAGAACGATGGCGTGTTTTCGCCTGAAAAATCCCTTTCCCATAAAACTCCCTAAAGCTTTGCCTGTCTTACCGCCTGATTGCCTCCGGGCCGTGCATTCGGTCGACTTGTTTGAGCCGTGCGAATGACGCCCGGAGGCGAAAATGCTTTAATGCCCAGCGTTTTTTCCCGCTTTTTATCTGCCGCCCGGGTCGATCCATCGTTCGCCATGCATGCCCCGACGCGTAACTCTTTCTTTTCTCTGGAAATCCAAAAGCCTTGATTCGTCTGCTGAAGTTTTTCGGGTACTCCATTGTCGCGATCGTCTGCGGGCTGCTGCTCGTACTCAGCGGGGCCTACCTCTACCTTAGTCCGGGTTTGCCGTCGGTAGAGGCCCTCAGAAGTATCCAGTTGCAGATTCCTTTGCGGGTCTACAGCAGCGATGAAAAACTGATCGCGGAGTTCGGCGAAATGCGCCGTACACCGATCCGTTTCGCCGACATTCCGCCCAATTTCATCAACGCATTGCTGTCGGCTGAAGACGATAATTTCGCCAACCACTACGGCGTCGACCCCAGCAGCCTGGTCCGTGCAGCCACGCAATTGGTAAAAAGCGGACACATTCAATCCGGCGGCAGCACCATCACCATGCAGGTGGCGAAGAACTTCTTCCTCACCAGCGAGCGCAGTTTTTCGCGCAAAGCCACCGAGATCCTGCTGGCGCTGCAGATCGAACGCCAGTTGACCAAGGACGAAATCCTCGAGCTGTACGTCAACAAGATTTACCTGGGCAACCGAGCCTACGGCATCGAGGCGGCGTCCCAGGTGTACTACGGCAAGTCGATTCGGGATGCGAGCCTTGCGCAAATGGCGATGATTGCCGGCCTGCCCAAGGCGCCGTCGCGCTTCAACCCGCTGGCCAACCCGGCGCGCAGCAAGGAGCGTCGCGACTGGATCCTGGGGCGCATGTACAAGCTCGGCAAGATCGACCAGACGGCTTACGAAAGTGCCGTGGCCGAACCATTGAACGCCAGCTATCACGTGCCGACGCCGGAAGTGAATGCGCCGTATATCGCCGAAATGGCCCGTGCGGAAATGGTTGGCCGGTATGGCAGCGAGGCCTACACCGAAGGTTTCCGCGTAACCACCACCGTTCCGAGCAACTTGCAGGAAATTGCCAACCATTCGCTGCACGATGGCCTGATCACCTATGACCAGCGCCACGGCTATCGCGGCCCTGAATCGCGCCTGCCGGGCAAGACCCTGAGCGCCTGGACCACCGAACTGGGCAAGCAACGTCCGATCAGCGGCCTGGAGCCGGCGATCGTCACCCAGGTCAAGAAAGATGGCGTGCAGGTACTGACCCGCAGCGGCGAAGCGCATGTGGCGTGGGACAGCATGAAATGGGCACGTCCATTCCTGAATACCAACAGCATGGGCCCGATGCCGAAGCAGCCGTCCGACGTGGCGCAGGTGGGTGACTTGATCCGCGTGCAACGCCAGGCCGATGACAGCCTGAAATTCAGCCAGGTACCGGTCGCCCAGGGCGCACTGGTGTCCCTGGACCCGCAAAATGGTGCGATCCGCGCCCTGGTCGGCGGCTTCGCCTTCGAACAGAGCAACTACAACCGCGCCACCCAGGCCAAGCGCCAGCCGGGCTCAAGCTTCAAGCCGTTCGTCTACAGCGCCGCGCTGGATAACGGCTATACCGCCGCCAGCCTGGTCAACGATGCGCCGATTGTGTTCGTCGATGAGTACCTGGACAAAGTCTGGCGCCCGAAGAACGACACCAACACCTTCCTCGGCCCGATCCGCATTCGCGAGGCGCTGTACAAGTCGCGCAACCTGGTGTCGATCCGCCTGCTGCAGGCGATGGGCGTGGGCAAGACCATCGACTACATGACCCGCTTTGGCTTCGCCAAGTCTGACCTGCCGCCGAACCTGTCCCTGGCCCTGGGCACCGCGACCCTCACGCCGATGGAAATTGCCACCGGCTGGAGCACCTTTGCCAACGGCGGCTACAAGATCTCGCCGTACCTGATCGACAAGATCGAGAGCCGTAATGGCGACACACTGTTCACCGCCAACCCGCCACGGGTACCCGGCGATGTGGTCAATGGCGTGGCGGCAACCGATGGTCTCGCCGCGCCGAGTAACGGCGGCATCACCATTGAACCGACGCCGGGTACGACGCCTGCCGCAAACCCTCAAGCTCCGGGCGAGCCACAGGCACCGGCGGTGGCTGAACGCATCGTGGATGGCCGCACCACCTATATCCTCAACAGCATCCTGCAGGACGTGATCAAGAAGGGCACCGGCCGACGTGCATTGGCCCTGGGCCGTGCGGACATCGCGGGCAAGACCGGTACCACCAACGAATCCAAGGATGCCTGGTTCTCCGGCTACAACGGCGACTACGTGACCACCGTATGGACCGGTTACGACCAGCCGGAAAGCCTGGGGCGTCGCGAATTCGGCGGCACCGTGGCGCTGCCGATCTGGATGAGTTACATGGGCGCAGCCTTGAAGGACAAGCCGCTGCACACCCAGCCGGAACCGGAAGGCATCCTCAGCCTGCGCATCGACCCAGTCAGCGGCCGCGCGGCCTCGCCAAGCACGCCGAACGCCTACTTCGAACTGTTCAAGAGCGAAGACACGCCGCCGTCAGTCAACGAGCTGGGCAACGGGGCCGTACCGGGCAGCCCGCTGCCAGCGGATGAAGGCGCGCCGATCGACCTCTTCTAAGGCGCAACACAGCTTCAATGTGGGAGGGGGCTTGCCCCCGACTGCAGGGACTGATGTACCGCTATCGGGCATAGGTATCTACACAACTCTGTAGCGCTCAACCGTAACCACGATGCGAAGCGAGTCGCTCTTGCTCTTGCTCTTGATCTGCTTTTGATCTTGATCTCAGGCGCCCCGTTAAACCACGCTGGCCGAACGCAGGCTTGAATCCGTGGGCAA
>NZ_CVTX01000165.1:0-3040 GCF_900005715.1 Pseudomonas sp. 34 E 7 | reverse complement strand
AGAGAGGGCACACCGAGCCTAAGCGAGGTGCCGAGTGGTGGGGCAAGAGCCCTTTGGTTACTTTGGGGCTTTTCCAAAGTGACCCGCCGTCAGGCCGGAACCCTAAGCAGCCGTTACCGCAGAAACGGATATGTACTCGGTCCAACATCCTGGTCGGCCCAGAGGCCGCCATCGGGGGCAAGCCCCCTCCCACATTTAGAGCGCCACAAGGCTCAATTTAAACGCCAGACACAAAAAAGCCCCGACTCGCGAGAGCCGGGGCTTTTTTGTGGGTGCGCTACGCAGGCTTAGCCGTTGAACACATCATCCACGCTTTGCAGCGGGTAGTTCTTCGGATACGGCAGGGTTGCCACACCAGTCTCGATTGCAGCCTTGGCCACGGCATCGGAGATCAGAGTGATCAGGCGCTTGTCCATAGGTTTCGGGATGATGTACTCACGACCGAATTCCAGCTTGGCGCCACCGTAGGCGTCGCAGACATCCTGCGGCACCGGCAGCTTGGCCAGTTCACGCAGGGCGTTGGCGGCCGCTACTTTCATTTCTTCGTTGATGCGCTTGGCGCGAACGTCCAGGGCACCACGGAAGATGAACGGGAAACCCAACACGTTGTTGACCTGGTTCGGGTAGTCCGAACGGCCGGTGGCCATGATCACGTCGTCGCGGGTGGCGTGGGCCAGTTCCGGGGCGATTTCCGGGTCCGGGTTGGAGCAGGCGAACACGATAGGGTTCGGCGCCATCGACTTCAGGCCTTCGGCGCTCAGCAGGTTCGGGCCGGACAGGCCGACGAACACGTCAGCACCGTCAAGGGCGTCAGCCAGGGTGCGCTTGGAGGACGGGTGGGCAAACATCGCCTTGTACTGGTTCAGGTCGGTACGCTCGGACTGGATCACGCCCTTGCTGTCGACCATGTAGATGTTTTCCAGCTTGGCGCCCATGCTGATGATCAGCTTCATGCAGGAAATGGCCGCAGCGCCGGCGCCCAGGCAGACGATCTTCGCCTCACCCAGGGTTTTGCCGGCGATCTCCAGGGCGTTGATCATGCCGGCTGCGGTAACGATCGCGGTGCCGTGCTGGTCATCGTGGAATACCGGGATGTCACACTGTTCGATCAGCGCCTTTTCGATCTCGAAGCACTCGGGTGCCTTGATGTCTTCCAGGTTGATGCCACCGAAGGTGATGGAAATGCGTTTAACGGTGTCGATGAAGGCCTGCGGGCTCTCGGAGTCGACTTCGATGTCGAAAACATCGATGCCGGCAAAGCGCTTGAACAGCACGCCCTTGCCTTCCATGACCGGCTTGGACGCCAATGGGCCGAGGTTACCCAGGCCCAGGATCGCGGTGCCATCAGAAATCACTGCAACCAGGTTGCCCTTGCCGGTGTACTTGTATGCCAGCTCGGGGTCGCGGGCGATTTCACGTACGGGCTCGGCAACGCCAGGGCTGTAGGCCAGCGACAGATCACGGGCGGTGGCAGTGGCTTTGGTGAGCTCTACACTCAGCTTTCCTGGACGAGGATTGGCATGATATTCGAGAGCGGCAGTTTTCAAATCAGACATATCGGCATTCCGCTTTTACTGTTGGTCGACGGACCGCCGAGGATACGCGTGTCGTAAAGCCCCTACAAGACTGGTCAGTCACAGGTGTCAAGGCCCTGCTGCGGCGTACTTTAGTCTAAAGCCACGGGATACAAGGGCTAGACTGTTCACAATCGAATAAAAAAATGTCTACAATTTTTTTATTATTGCGCTCAGCCAAGCATGCTCGGATCGGTGAGCGGCAACAGCCAACGCGCCTGAGGGTCTTTCGGCCCGCCGCGCCTGGAGCGGTCCTGCACCCAGCCACGCGCCTCGATTGTCTTGCCTTGCAGACCATTAAGCATGGCGGTATCGAATAAACGGACCCGATCAGGCGCAATGCGTAATACCAGTGAGCCGTGCAACTGGATCCAGACGCCACCGCGATTGCGTTCGATCGTGCTGACCCGCCCGCTGACCAAAGCGAACCCGGACCGCTTGAGTTGCGCCACGCTCTGTACCGGCGATTGCCGCCAAAGCCCCAACCGCGCGTTACGCGCACTGTTTTCAGCAGCCTGCTGACAGGCGACCAGCTCAACATTCGGCGCGACACCCACCTGAAACCCCAGGCCCTCAGCCAGCAATTGCGCCTCAAGGTTGTTGCCGTCGGCGCCATACAGGTGGGCAAGGGTTCGCCCGTAGCGATCTTTACCCTCGCGCCCCGGCACCAGCCCGAGACGCCCGTCACTGGCATTGACCAATGCCTGCAGACGCTGGCGCGCGGCAGCCGCAAACGGCTCGTCGGAGCGGCCCTTCTTACCGGTCTCCGGCGCGTTGATACCGATCATCCGAACGCTGCGGCCATCCTTGAGGCGCACAGTGTCGCCATCCACCACGCGCTGCACGTGCACCGGCGCCACCGACGCCGGCGCGGGGCAGAACACGTGGGCCTGGGCGGCAGATAGCCAAATCGCAGGCACAAAAAAGGCGCCCGCGAGGGACGCCTTTTTCAACAGCTGGCAAAAGCCCATAAGGCTTTTGAGCCTTACTCTGCCGGAGTAGCAGCAGCAGGCTTCTTGCCGAAAGCACCAAAGCGATCTGCGAAGCGCTGTACACGGCCGCCGGTGTCCAGAGTTTTCTGCTTACCGGTGTAGAACGGGTGGCACTCGTTGCATACGTCAGTACCCAGTGGCTTGCACAGGTTCGAACGGGTTTCGAACTTGTTGCCGCAGCTGCAGGTAACTTCGATGGTTTCGTACGCTGGATGGATATCGGCTTTCATGGCACTTCCTCGGGCTAGCGTGCCGCCACTCGACACTATTGTCGAATACCGCACGTAATTAGGCCGCGAATTCTAACAGACCTTTTCAATCACGCAAGCCGCACATCCGACTGAAAACCGCCTTTCATCAGAAAACCACGGCATACCCAAGCCCTCCCCTGTCTGCTAGGCTCCCGCCCCTGCGCCACCACCTGCCTAGATGAGACCCTCCGCGTGCCCGACGCCATTTTGCGCCTCGCCCTGC
>NZ_CVTX01000166.1:3836-15011 GCF_900005715.1 Pseudomonas sp. 34 E 7 | reverse complement strand
GCCTAAGCGAGGTGCCGAGTGGTGGGGCAAGAGCGTTTTGCTTACTTTTGCGCTTTTCAAAAGTGAGCCGCCGTCAGGGCGGAACCCTAAGTGGTCGTTACCGCAGAAACGGATATGTACTCGGTCTGATCCAGCATCCTGGTCGGCCCAGAGGCCGCCATCGGGGGCAAGCCCCCTCCCACATTGGGTTTAGCGGTGTTCTTCAATTCTTGTTACGGGTCTCATGCATCCGCGCCAGCTGGCGCTCCAGCATCGACGGATACGGCTCCATCAAACGCTCCACACAGCTGGCGCCCTCAGGGCTGGCAATCGGGCGGATGCGTGCGCGCTGGCGAATCAGCGTGTCTTCACTGATCTTGCGCTCCACCAGCAGCAGGTTGCGGCTGTGCTGGGACAAGGCCAGGGCATCCTGGGCAATCTCGGTCAGCAAGAGGTCGATCTGGCTGATGCCGAACAGGTCATCGCCCACCGTCAGGCCCAACTGCAATTGCAAGGTAATGCCGCTGTCCGCCACTTCGATCTGCAAGGCATGGCCCAGGGCGCGCAGCAACTCGCCGCAGCAGATGGCGTTGGTCAGGTAATCTTCGCCGCTGTCTTCGCTGTGGAACAGCATCAACGTGCTGCCGTCGTTCAGGGTGTGCAGTTCGCTCTGGTAGAGCGAGGCCGCCTGGTCGAGACAGTCGCGGTAGCGTTCCAGCAATTCCGTCAAGCGGGCGCGGGGCAGGCGGCGCAGTTGGTCCTGGGCACCCAGTTGCACGGCGAGTACGGCGCTGTACTGGGGCTCGGTGCTCTTGGTCGCAAGCGCTTTCGGCGCTACGGCAGGCGCGGTGTCTGCGGTATCGCGCAGGTCGGCGAACGGGTCTTCGTCATCCAGCTCGTCTTCTTCGGCCTTGATCACATGCCGTGGCGCAGGCTTCAAACCGGCCACCGGAGCGCTTTCGTCAAAGCCTGGGTCACGCAGGTCGCGCACTTCAAACTCAGGCTCGTCGTCGTTGTAGTCGGCCTCGTCGTACTCCGGCTCGGGTTCAACCTCAGGTACCGTCGGCTCCGGCGCGAAGCTGGCATGCAGCTGGCGCGCGAGGTCGCCGATTTCGTCCTGGCGGTCGGTGGCCGGGGTATGTTCGTTGATATCGCGCAGCCAGATGCGCAGTTGCATCAACGGCGTGGAGATATGCCGGCCCAGGCGCAGGCTTAAGGCCAGGGCCAAGGCCAACAGGATCGCGCTCAGGATGCCCATGCTTTGCAGGCTGATGGTCATCGGTTGCTGGAACTGTTGCATGTCCAGGCTGATGCGCAATTGGCCGGCTTTCACATCCTGAAACGTGATATTGCTCTGGTACAGGCCCTCGGCTTCGCCCAGCAGGCCGTTTTTCGGGCGCTGCCCGGCTTCGGCCATGATCCGGTTGTCCACGCTATAGATAGCAGCGTGGGCCACCAGCGGGTTCTTGGTCAGGTTGTTGAGCAGCACGTTGAGGCTGAGAATGTCGTTGGACACCAGCAACTCAGTCGCCGAGGTGGCGGTCTGGGTGGTCAGGCTCTCGCCCAGGGCGTCGGCTTGCTCATGCATGGCCTGCTTGAACTGCAAACCCATCACGCAGGCGTAGATCACCAGGGCCAGAGCGACCAGGATCACGTTATGGCTGGCGATGCGTAATGCGATCGGTACACGGCGGTGGCGCAGTGCCCGGAAGATCAGCAGGAAGAAGTTATCGGTTTTTACTGGCGTGGGCCGGTTCACTTGCGCTCGGCTCTTGGTCCGTGAAGTTGACGCGCAGTATAGCGACAGGCCCATGACCGGCAAAGCGCTGGCTGTGCCCGATGGTCACTGAAAGTGGGTAGAATGCGGTTTTTTTCCAGCCTGGGGGTGCGCTTTGCGCGAAATTGTCCTGATCAACATCACAGGTCTTGACCGACCGGGTCTCACCGCTGCCATTACCGGTGTTCTGGCCCAGGGTGGTGTGAACATTCTCGACATCGGCCAGGCGGTGATCCACGACACCCTGTCGTTCGGCATCCTGGTGGAAATTCCCAGCACCGAGCAGGCATCGTCTGTCCTCAAGGACATTCTGTTCACGGCCTACAAACTCGATCAGCAGGTGCGTTTCACGCCGGTGTCCGAAGCCGATTACCAGCATTGGGTCGAAGGCCAGGGCAAAAAGCGCCATATCGTGACGTTGCTCACCCGCAAGGTAACGGCCGAACAACTGCAGCGCGTCAGCTCGATCACGGCGCATTACGGGTTGAACATCGACCATATCGACCGCCTGTCGGGACGTATGCCGCTGGACACGCCGGCGGACAAAGGCAAGGGCTGCATCGAGTTCTCTGTGCGCGGTGAGCCGGCCGATGCGCAAGCGCTGCGCGCCGAATTCCTGAGCGTGGCCCAGGAGCTGAATGTCGACATCGCCTTCCAGGAAGATTCGCTGTTCCGGCGCAATCGTCGTCTGGCGGTGTTCGACATGGACTCGACCCTGATCGAAGCCGAAGTCATCGACGAGCTGGCCAAGGCGGCGGGTGTGGGCGAACAGGTCAGCGAGATTACCGAGCGGGCGATGGCCGGCGAGCTGGATTTTCGCGCCAGCTTCAAGGAGCGCCTGGCGCTGCTCAAGGGCCTGGACGTGAGCGTGCTCGATTCCATCGGCGCTTCCCTGCGCCTGACCGAAGGCGCCGAAACCCTGTTCGCCGAGCTCAAGCGCCTGGGCTACAAAACGGCCATCCTGTCCGGTGGCTTCACCTATTTTGCCAAGCAGCTGCAGGCCAAGCTGGGCATTGACTACGTGTTTGCCAACGAGCTGGAAGTGGTGGATGGCAAAGTGACCGGCGTGGCGGTGGAGCCGATTGTCGACGCACAACGCAAGGCGGACCTGCTCAGGGAGCTGGCGCACAAGGAAGGCTTGCGCCTGGAACAGACCATTGCGGTCGGCGACGGCGCGAACGACTTGCCAATGCTGGCGATTGCCGGGCTGGGGGTGGCGTTCCGCGCCAAGCCGTTGGTCAAGCAGTCGGCCAAGCAGGCGATTTCGACCTTGGGGTTGGATGGGGTGCTGTATCTGCTGGGCTTGCGCGACCGTGATGGGCAGCTCTAACTGACGAAATGCGCTCAAAAATGTGGGAGGGGGCTTGCCCCCGATTGCGGTAGTCCAGTCAGAGATGTATTGACAGGTCCACCGCCATCGGGGGCAAGCCCCCTCCCACACTTGGTTCTGCGTCAGGCCTTGGGTGTTGCGATACCCTGGCCCATCTGCACGGGCGAGCCCGCCAACAATGCTTCGGTCCATTTCACCTGATCCGGCCCGAACAGCACGATAGCGGTCGAACCCAGCTTGAAGCGCCCCAGCTCCGCACCTTTTTCCAGGTGAATCGGCGCACGGGCAGCTTCGTCGTAGCGGAAGGTTTTCAGTTCGCGCTTGGGCGGCGTTACCAGCCCGGCCCATACGGTCTCAATCGAGGCCACGATCATCGCGCCCACCAATACCACCGCCATCGGCCCGCGTTCGGTGTCGAACAGGCAGACCACCCGCTCGTTACGCGCAAACAGTTCCGGTACGTTCTCGGCGGTGGTCTGGTTCACCGAGAAAATTCGCCCTGGCACATAGACCATCTCGCGCAAGGTACCGGCCAGTGGCATATGCACCCGGTGGTAGTCCTTTGGCGACAGGTAGATGGTGGCGAAGTCGCCGCCCATGAACGGCGCAGCCAGCGCGGCGTCGCCGCCCAGCAGTTCCAGCACGCTGAAGCTGTGGCCTTTGGCCTGGAACACACGGCCATGTTCGATCGGGCCGAGCTGGCTGACGGCACCGTCGGCCGGGCTCAGTACGGCGCCCGGCGTTTGATCCAGTGGGCGCGCGCCGTCTTTGAGTGCGCGGGTGAAGAAGGCATTGAAGTGCTCGTAGGCGGTCAGGTCTTCAACCAGCGCCTGGGACATGTCCACCTGGTAACGCTTGGCGAACCAGCGGGTGAAGGCATTCTTGAACCAGCGCACACGGCACTCGGCAATGCAGCCGGCCAGGCGCGAGAGCAAGTGGTGTGGCAGCAAATACTGGCTGAGGATAAACAACTGCTTTTTCATAACTGTCCTTAAACCTTAAATCTCAACGGGGGTGTCGGGGTGGTTGCCCCATTCGCCCCAGGAACCGGCATAACCTTTGACTCGTGGATAACCGAGCGCCTTGGCCACCAGGTAGGTGAAGCCAGAGCGGTGGTGGGTCTGGCAGTGGGTGATGATTTCTTTATCGCGGGTCAACCCGAGGTCTTCGAGGATTTGCGGCATGTCGCGGCGGATGCGCAGGCTGCGCGCCGTGTCCATGCCGGCGGTCCACTCGAAGTTCACGGCGCCGGGGATGTGCCCGGCTTTGGCCGCGAGGACTTTTTCACCGGAGTATTCCAGCGGGCCGCGTGCGTCCCAGATAGCCAGGTCGGCCGCGCCGAGCCGGCTTTGCAGGTATTCGCGGGTGGCGGTGGGGCCGTCATGCAAGGTGAGGCTGACCGGGCCGCCGACGGGGGGCGGCACCTCGGTGGATAACGGGTGCTTCTCGTCCAGCCACGCCAGCAGGCCGCCGTCGAGGTAGTGGTATTTCTGATGGCCGATCACGTCGAGCATCCAGATAAAACGCCCGGCCCAACCGCCGCCCTCATCGTCATACACCACATAAGTGGCATCGGGTGTGTGGCCCAGTTCGCCGAACAGCTTTTCCAGGTCGGCCTTGTTTGGCAGCAGGCCCGGCGCGGGCGGTTGGCCCAACTGGGTGCGCCTGGGGTCAACGAAATGCGCGCCGGGGATATGCCCTTCGGCGTAGCGGGCGGCACTGGTGAGGTCCACCAGAATCAGGTGTTCGGCATCAAGGCGACCTTGCAGGTCGCTGCATTCGATCACCAGCGGCAAGCCAGAGAAGTCAGGCATGTGAGGTCTCCTGGGCACAAATGTTGGCGATAAAGGAGGGCGATTGTAGCGCAAGCATCAGGCGCTGCGGTTGGTAAAGCTGTGCAGGGCTTTTTCGACGCATTGCGCGGTTTTGCCGAAGGCTTGCACGGTGGTTTCCGAGAACGGCCCGCCACCCTGGTCAGCTACCATCAGCATGACCACGCGGCCATTACAGCTCAGCGAGCGCAACAGCAGGTGCTCGCCGGTAAACAGGCGGCGCAGGATCGGTGGCAGCAGGGCGGCGAACTGCGCATGGTTGTCAGGACCGAGACGCACCTGGGCGGACTTTTCCAGCAAGCGTTGCAGCAATGTACTGTTGACCACATCCAGGCTCAGGTTGGCGGCGTCCTTCGGCAAGCCATCGGCCTGATGCACACGCAAGGTGCTCAAGGCGCGATCGGCCATGAACAGCAATACGCGCTGCATGCCGCTGGCGACCAGGGCTTCCTTGGCGCACGTGGTCAGGTGCATCGCATTGGCAAAGCGGCTCGGCTCGACCAGCAGCTCCGTGCAACGGTTGCGCCACAGCGCCAGTGCTTCAGCCGTGGGCGGTGGCGCGGGCAGCAAGCCACGATGGACTTTTTGCACGTGCCACGGCCAGATCAGCGACAGCGCCGGGTGCCAGAGATCAGGCATCAGGGTGCTGCGGGCACTGGTGACCGCTTGCTGGTGAACCTGCTGCTGCACATCGCCCAGTGGCTCTTGCAGGTACAGCGCAGTGAGGTATTGCCAGCGCTCGGTGTGCGGGCAGGTCCAGGACTCCTGCGCCGACAGCGCCAGGCCGTTGGCCAACAGCACCGTGTTGGCCGGCTGATTCAGCCAGCGGCGCAGGTTGGGTTCGGCGTCGAGTAACTGCTGGTGGCGCAGCGGGTCGTCTTCGCGGGCGATACGCAATGCCTTGACCAGCAGACGCCGCTCGCCCAGCAGCAGGTTATAGCCCTGGGATACCCAGATCGGCAGGTGCCAGGCCGCAGTCAGGCCAAGGCACAGGTCCAGCAGGCGCACGCCGAACACTTGCTGCTCGACCTTGCGCGCCGACTCGCCCTTGTGGATCACCCGCAGCTCCCATTCCTCAAGCAGCTTGGGGTAGGCCACGGCCATCGGCCACAACGGTGACAGAAACAGCAGGCTGCCCCAATGGATATCCTGCCACAGGCGCGCCAGGCGGCTGCCGAACAGGCCGTTGGCTTGCTGGGACGCGTGCTGGCTGACCAGCAGCAGTTGGCGCAGCGCGACGGGAATCTCGCGGGCCGGCACTGACGGCAGGCGCACCAGCAGTTCTTCGGCGCGTTTAAGGCCGAGGCGATTGAGCGCCACTTCGAGGTTTTCCGCCGGTTCCGCCAGGCTGCCGTGGGTGTGGCTGTTGGCCTCGCGCATCACGCTGAGCACCAGGGCCGGGCTGTCTTGCATCAGCTCGGCGATGTCCCTCAATGAGCTGCGGCTGTCGCGGATCGCTTTGCACACGCGCTCATGGCTGGCCTGGGGAACGGGCAGCAGCACGTCGTCCAGGCGCTGGATCCAGGCGGCGAGGGTGGTGGGTCTTGCAGTTGGGACTGTCGTTTCATTAGCCATGATTGGGGCGCGATCATCATATGTGTTCAACACACCCGTAACGGGCTGAATTGGCTTTTCGCCTTAACGGGCTATAGTCTGGCGCAGTTTCGCCGATAAGTAGAACAAGAGTTTTTCAGCTGCACCCACTATGTCCATGAACCCGACGGCGCAAGTACAGATCCCCTATGGCTAAAATTATCGGCATCATTGTCGTCATCGCAAGTGTGCTCGGCGGGTACGTCCTGTCCCACGGTAAAATTGCCGCGCTGATTCAGCCTTTCGAAGTGTTGATCATCGGCGGCGCCGCCTTTGGTGCCTTCTTGCAGGCCAACCCGGGCTACATGACCATGCACGTGATCAAGAAGTCGCTGGGCATGTTCAGCTCGCGCTTCTCCCACACGTTCTATCTGGAAGTGCTGGGGCTGGTCTACGAGATCCTCAACAAGAGCCGCCGCGAAGGCATGATGGCCATCGAAGGGGATATCGAAGACGCCGCCGCCAGCCCGATCTTCGCCAAGTACCCGGCCGTGCTCAAGGACGAGCGCATGACCGCGTATATCTGCGATTACCTGCGCATCATGTCCTCCGGCAACATGGCGCCCCATGAGCTCGAAGGCCTGTTCGACATGGAGCTGTTCAGCCTCAAGGAAGAGCTGGAGCATCCTTCCCACGCCGTGACCGGGATTGCCGACGGCATGCCGGGTTTCGGTATTGTCGCGGCGGTACTGGGTATCGTGGTGACCATGGCCTCCCTGGGCGAGGGCGATCAGGCGGCCATCGGCATGCACGTCGGTGCGGCGCTGGTGGGCACCTTCTTCGGTATCCTGGCGGCCTACGGTTTCTTCGGCCCGCTCGCCACCTCCCTGGCGCATGACGCCAAGGAAGAAATCAACCTCTACGAAGCGATCAAGGCGTCCCTGGTCGCCTCGGCGTCAGGCATGCCGCCGTCGCTGGCAGTGGAGTTCGGGCGCAAGGTTTTGTACCCGAAACATCGCCCAAGTTTCTCCGAGCTGGAACAAGCGGTTCGCGGTCGCTAAGCCATGGAAAACAACCAGCCGATCATCATCAAGCGCGTCAAGCGCTTCGCCGCGGGGCATCACGGCGGCGCCTGGAAAATCGCTTTCGCCGACTTCGCGACGGCGATGATGGCGTTCTTCCTGGTGCTGTGGCTGATGTCCACCGCCACCCCTGAACAGAAGATCGCCATTGCGGGTTACTTCAAGGACCCGATTGGTTTTTCGGAAAGTGGTACACCCTTCGTAATCGATCTGGGCGGCTCGCCGCAGCTGGCGCCGGAGCGCACCATCAATCCGGAAGTTGAGACCGAATCGCCTCAGGAGAAAATCCCGATCGAGCGCGATCAGGTCGAAACCATGGCCGAACAGGTCGAGAAAGAGCGACTTGAGCTGTTGCTGCAGGAACTGCAGAACAAGGTTGAGGAAAACCCGCAACTGCTGAAATTCAAGGATCAGATTTCCTTCGAGATCACCCCGGAAGGCTTGCGTATCCAGATCACCGACGCCGCCAACCGGCCGATGTTCGATTCCGGCAGCGCGCGCTTGAAGCCGTACTTCGAAGATATCCTGCTGGCCATGGCCGACACCATCAAGGCGGTGCCGAACAAGATCAGCGTCAGCGGCCACACCGATGCCAAGCCCTATGCGGGGCAGGGCGACTTCGGCAACTGGGAACTCTCGGCCAACCGCGCCAACGCCGCCCGCCGCGCGCTGGTGGCCGGCAGCTATCCGGACCCGCAAGTGGCGCGGGTGGTGGGCTTTGCGTCATCGCAGTTGTTTGATCCGAAAGATCCGTTCAACCCGATCAACCGGCGTATCGATATCGTTGTGTTGACCAAAAAGGCCCAGCGTGCGATTGAGGGCGATCAGCCGCCGCCACCGCCTGCACAGGGTGAGGGCGCCCCCGGTGAAGTGCCGGCGGACCCGAACGCGCTCCCGCCAGGTCAGGAGCCGCTGCCGGCCCATGAGCTGCGTCAAAAGCTGAACCTGTTTGATGACGGTGGAGTGAAGGACCCGACGGTGCCTGCGCCGGCGCCGGGGTCGTAAGCGGCTTCTATAAGCCACACATGAAAAAGCCCCGATCATTCGGGGCTTTTTCATGTGTGGTCAGAGTGGCAGGTACGCTTTGATACCACCGATTACGCCGCGCATATCATCAGCGCACAGGCGTGGTACGAAGTACTCTCGACCCTTGGCGCGAGTCTTTCTATGCAATTTGTCGAGGCGTTCGAAGCTGACGGTGTAAATCATGTCGCATTTCACCCACAGCTCTTTATAACCGTCGGATTGAAGTGGGTTGGCGCGTAGTGGAGGGTGCCAGTCGTACTGGATTTCTGGTGCGGTCGAGGAAATCGGCACAACGGTGCACAGCTTGCGATTATGTGTAGAGGTTGGGGATATCACTACGACCTTACGGATCTTCAACATCTCTGGCGCTACAAAACCTCGTGTGAAGTCACACAGCAGTACATCGCCTTGTTTGGGGTGATAGTAGAGAGCCAACTGTTAATTCCCCACAAAAAGCAAAGCCGCCCGAAGGCGGCTTCATTCGACACGCAGCGGAGCTTGCTTCGCCCCTTCTGCGCCGCTGGATCAACTCCGAAAAGGATCCAGACTCCTGCCAGCTTTCGCTGGTGACGGAGCAATTATGGGCATCAGGAAATCCGAATACAAGCTGGCGTGTGTGTATCAGCCACCCAGTTGACCCGGATTCTTGATGCCTGCTCCTGTTAAATCAATGGGCTAGGGCGTTCAGCACCCTGGTTTATGTGTATCAAGAAATTGACCGTCAATAACTGCTCTCAGGCAAGCTCGCAATAATCGACCGATAGCTGTTCATCCGCTGCTGCTGCACACGGCCATCCTCCAGCGCCTTGAGCAGTGCACAGCCCGGCTCGCGGTCGTGTTTGCAGTCGCGGAAGCGGCAGGTGCCGATCAGGTCGTTGAACTCGATGAAGCCTGCTTCCACGTCGCTGCGGCTGACATGGCCGAGGCCGAATTCACGAATGCCCGGGGAGTCGATCAGTTCACCGCCACCGGGGAAGTGGAACAGCCGTGCGGTCGTGGTGGTGTGCGTACCCTGGCCGGACAGTTCCGACAGCGGGCCGACGCGGGTGTCGACTTCCGGCAGCAGGCTGTTGACCAACGACGACTTGCCCACGCCAGACTGGCCGACAAACACGCTGATGCGCCCGTCCAACTGCTGTTGCAGCTGTTCCATGCCGTTGCCGTGATGGGCCGACACTTCCAGCACCGGGTAGCCCAGGGTGCGGTAGACCGCCAGCAAAGCGTTGAGCGCCGGAGCGTTCTGTTCGTCGATCAAGTCGAATTTGTTCAGCAGCAGCAGCGGGCGGATACCGGCATGCTCGGCGGCGACGAGGTAGCGGTCGATCAGGTTGGCGTGGGGCTCGGGCAGCGGCGCGAACACAATCACAATCATGTCGACGTTGGCCGCCACCGGCTTGAGCTGACCGCGGCTGTCGGGGCGGCGCAGTTCGGTACTGCGTGGCAACTGGGCGACGATCACGCCGATGCCCTGGTTGCCGGCGCGCCACACGACTTTGTCGCCCGTGACCAGCGCGGGCAGGTTGGCGCGCAGGTGGCAGCGGGACACCGTGCCTGCGAGTTCGCCTTCCAGCGCCTCGACTTCGACCTGCACGCCGAAGTGCGCGATCACCAGGCCGGTTTGTTCGGGCCCCAGGTCGCCGCCCTCGAGCGCTTCCACGGCGGAGGATTCACGTTTGGCGGCGCGCGCTGCGCGTTCACCTTGAATCTTTTCGATGCGCCAGTTTTGGCGACGATTGAGCTGGCGTTTGGCCATTGGTGTTCCGTGTCGATAATGCAAAAGTTGGGTAAAACGGTCGCGAGTCTAGCACGGCGCCGCCTGCTAAACTGCGCAGCTACGCCAAGGTGCCAAGAGAATCAAGCCATGCAAAATCCACAGAACCTGATTTGGATCGATCTGGAAATGACCGGTCTGAACCCCGACACCGACGTCATCATCGAGATGGCGACCATTGTCACCGACAGCAACCTCAACACCTTGGCCGAAGGTCCGGTGATCGCCATTCACCACAGCGATGCCGTCCTCGCCACCATGGATGAGTGGAATACCCGCACCCATGGCAACTCGGGCCTGACCCAGCGGGTACGCGACAGCCGCATCAGCATGGCCGAGGCCGAAGCCGAAACCATCGCCTTCCTGGAAAAATGGGTACCCAGGGGCAAGTCGCCGATCTGCGGCAACAGCATCTGCCAGGACCGGCGCTTCCTTTATACGCATATGAAGGGGCTGGAAAGCTACTTCCATTATCGCAACCTGGACGTGTCGACCTTGAAGGAGCTGGCCGCGCGCTGGGCGCCGGAGGTCAAGGACAGCTTCCATAAGGGCAGCACGCACCTGGCGCTGGACGATATCCGCGAGTCGATCGCCGAGTTGCAGCACTACCGCAAGCATTTCATCAAGGCGTGAAATCGACGCGACCGCTGGACATTTGGGAGGGGGCCCCCGATGGCGGTGTGTCAGGCCCGGATGCATTGACTGACACTCCCTTATCGGGGCATAGGTATCTACACAACTCTGTAGCGCTCAACCGTAACCACGATGCGAAGCGAGCCGCTCTTGATCTGGCTTTTGATCTTGATCTCAGGCGCCCCGTTAAACCACGCTGGCCGAACGCAGGC
>NZ_CVTX01000166.1:0-3786 GCF_900005715.1 Pseudomonas sp. 34 E 7 | reverse complement strand
GCTTACTTTTGCGCTTTTCAAAAGTGAGCCGCCGTCAGGGCGGAACCCTAAGTGGCCGTTACCGCAGAAACGGATATGTACTCGTTCCAATCCAGCATCCTGGTCGGCTCAGAGGCCGCCATCGGGGGCAAGCCCCCTCCCACATTGGAATGGATTTGCAAATCCAAGTGTTGAAGGGCGACCGGGTTTATCTCGGAGCGCCCCCTTTTGGTGCCATCAGCAAATGATTAGACTGCCGACCTCCCTGCAAGGATCGCCATCATGCTGTTGATGCTCTACCTCATCGCCATCACCGCCGAAGCCATGACCGGCGCCTTGTCCGCCGGTCGACGCGGCATGGACTGGTTTGGCGTGGTGCTGATTGCCTGCGTGACGGCGCTGGGTGGCGGGTCGGTGCGCGATGTGCTGCTGGGGCATTACCCGCTGACCTGGGTCAAGCACCCTGAATACCTGGTGCTGACCTCGGTGGCCGCGCTGGTGACCATCTTTATCGCACCGCTGATGCGCCGCCTGCGCTCGCTGTTCCTGGCGCTGGATGCTTTGGGTTTGGTGGCGTTCACCCTGATCGGCTGCATGACCGCCCTGGAAATGGGGCATGGCATGCTGGTGGCCTCGGTCAGCGGCGTGATCACCGGCGTATTTGGCGGCATCCTGCGAGACATCTTCTGCAACGACATCCCGCTGATCTTTCGCCGTGAGCTGTACGCCAGCGTGTCGTTCCTGGCCGCCTGGTTCTACTTGCTGTGCCTGTATCTGCAATTGCCCAGCGAACAGGCGATTCTGCTGACCCTGTTCAGCGGCTTTCTACTGCGCCTGCTGGCGATCCGTTTTCACTGGGAAATGCCCAAGTTCGTCTACAACGACGACGTCCACTAGCGTGCGGCGTGTTGCTTGAGCGCCCACTCCACATGTTCACGCACCATTTCCGACGGGTAATCGCGCCGCGCCTTCAACGCTTCCAGCACCGCAATGCTCGACGGCGCATTGCCCAGGCCCACCGCCAAATTGCGCAGCCAGCGCTCGTAACCGGCGCGGCGCAAAGGTGAGCCTTCGGTGCTGCTGAGGAATTTATCCTCGTCCCACATAAACAATTGGGCAAGTTCCGCGTTATCCAGATTGTGCCGTGGCTTGAAATCGCTTTCGGCGGTGGTGCGGGCGAAACGATTCCACGGGCAAACGATCTGACAGTCATCGCAGCCAAATACACGGTTGCCGATCAGCGGGCGCAGGTCTTCGGGAATGGCGCTCTTGAGCTCGATGGTCAGGTAGGAAATGCAGCGCCGGGCATCCAGCACGTAGGGGCCGACGAAGGCGTTGGTAGGACAGATGTCCAGGCACGCGGTGCAGCGGCCGCAGTGTTCGGTGGCGTGGGGTGGGTCCACCGGCAATGGCAAATCGACAAACAGTTCGCTGAGGAAGAAATAGCTGCCGGCCTTGCGATTGAGGACCAGGGTGTTTTTACCGATCCAGCCGAGGCCGGCCTGTTCGGCGATGGCTTTTTCCAGGACCGGCGCGCTGTCGACGAAGGCACGAAAGCCGAACGGCCCGATCTGCGCCTGGATACGGTCGGCCAGTTGCTGCACGCGCTTGCGGATCAGCTTGTGATAGTCCCGGCCCAGGGCGTAGCGCGAGATATAGGCTTTTTCCGGCTGGGCCAGCAGTTGCGCCATCTGGGTGTCGCCGGGCAGGTAATCCATGCGCAGCGACACCACGCGCAAGGTGCCCGGCACCAGCTCGTCGGGGTGCGAACGTTTGCTGCCGTGGGCGCCCATGTAGTCCATCTCGCCGTGGTAGCCCGCGTCGAGCCAGCGTTGCAGGTGCTGTTCATGCTCGGCCAGGTCCAGGCCACTGATGCCGACTTGCTGGAAGCCCAGCTCGCGGCCCCAGTCTTTGATCGATTGGGCGAGGGCGGGCAGATCGGAGGTAATAGCGGGCATGAGACACGGGAAACCACAGGTTAGATGCGTATAATTCTGCCAGACATCGGAGCTTGAAGACGCATGCCTCAGACAAAACATGAAATAACCGACGTTCAGCTGTTGTTGCCGGGCCACTTGCCGCAACTGGCTGCGCGTTCGCTGGACGCTCATAAAGGTCAGTTTGGCCACCTGCTGGTGATTGGCGGCGACCGAGGCTTTGGCGGGGCAGCGCTGCTCAGTACTGAAAGTGCATTGCGCAGTGGGGCGGGGATGGTGTCGCTGGCGACACGCGTGGAGCATGTTCCCGCCGCGCTGGCGCGTCTGCCGGAGGTGATGACAAAGGGCGTGAGTTCGGCCAATCAGCTGATGGGCCTGCTGGAAAAGATCTCGGTCATTGTTATCGGGCCCGGTCTGGGTGACGCATCCTGGGGTAAAAGCCTGCTGTCCGTCGCCGCCAACGCGCCGCAGCCGCAAGTCTGGGACGCCGACGCCTTGAATCAACTGGCGACCGGCAGCGTCAGCCTGCCGGCCAACTGCGTGATCACCCCGCATCCGGGCGAAGCCGCGCGCCTGTTGGGCATTTCGACAGCCGAGGTTCAGGCCGACCGCCTTAAGGTGGCGCGCGCGTTGAGCCAGCGATTCAACGCGGTGACTATTCTCAAGGGGGCCGGCAGTTTGATCGCCAGCCCGGACGGACGTGTTTCGCGCTGTGACCAAGGCCATCCCGCGATGGCGACGGCAGGGCTGGGCGATGTGTTGGCCGGGCTGGTAGGCGCACTGCTGGCCCAGGGCATGCCCGCTTATGAGGCAAGCTGCCTGGCCGTGTGGTTGCACGCCACGGCAGGGGATCGCCAGGGCACGTTTGGCCGCGGCCTGGCCGCCAGTGATCTGATACCGGCCATTCGTCAATTGTTGGAGGAGCAGTCGCCGTGTCTGAAGTGATTTTTTTCCTGGCCGATGAAGAGGCCATGGTCGACCTCGGCCGGCGCATTGCCCAGGTCACGGCCGGGGCGGGGCTGATCTTCCTCGAGGGCGACCTGGGGGCGGGCAAGACCACGCTGTCCCGGGGCATCATTCGCGGTTTGGGGCATGCCGGCGCGGTAAAAAGTCCGACGTTCACCCTGGTCGAACCCTATGAGATCGGTAATATTCGCGCTTTCCACTTCGACCTCTATCGCCTGGTGGACCCTGAAGAGCTGGAATTCATGGGCATCCGTGATTATTTCGACGAAGACGCGTTATGCCTGATCGAGTGGCCAAATAAAGGCACAGGCTTTTTGCCAAAGCCGGACATGACCATTACCATTACGCCGCATGAGCACGGACGTCAGTTGAAGTTGTTGCCCCAGAGCGTGCGCGGCCAGTCGTGGTGCGCCGCTTTGGCACTGGAATTCAAATAATTGGTGGGGTTAGGTATGCGCTTTCGCGCGTTGGTTGCTGTCGTGGGGGTGTTGCTTGCGGCAATGACTGTCAATGCTCTGGCTGCTTCACAGGTGAAAAGTGTTCGCCTGTGGCGAGCGCCGGATAACACGCGACTGGTGTTCGACCTGTCTGGCCCGGTCCAGCACAGCGTCTTTACCCTCACGGCGCCTGATCGCCTGGTGATCGACATCAACGGTGCGAGCCTGGCTGCGCCGCTGAAGGTCTCCACCGCCAATACACCCATTACCGCCATGCGTTCGGCCCAGCGCACGCCGACCGACCTGCGCGTGGTCATCGACCTGAAAAAGGCCGTGACCCCCAAAAGCTTTTCCCTGGCGCCCAACGCTCAATATGGCAACCGCCTGGTGGTCGACCTGTTCGACAACCCTGCCGATGCCGCGCCGCCGCCTGTGCCGACGCCCAGCGTGGCGACGGTGCCTGCGGT
>NZ_CVTX01000167.1:2239-19656 GCF_900005715.1 Pseudomonas sp. 34 E 7 | reverse complement strand
AACGATGCATCGCCGATGGTAGTGTGGGGTTTCCCCATGTGAGAGTAGGTCATCGTCAAGATTAAATTCCAGAACCCCTGTTTGCTAACGCAAATAGGGGTTTTGTTTATGTAGAAGCTCATGAATTTCACCGGTACGTTGCAATGCAACGGGCTGGTACACAGAATTTCTTGACGACCATAGAGCATTGGAACCACCTGATCCCATCCCGAACTCAGCAGTGAAACGATGCATCGCCGATGGTAGTGTGGGGTTTCCCCATGTGAGAGTAGGTCATCGTCAAGATTGAATTCCGAAACCCCTGTCTGCTAACGCAGACAGGGGTTTTGTCGTTTAAGGCCGCCAAAGGCTGATAATCGACTGCGTCTCTACCGCCTGTCGGCGCCTTGCTCTAAAAGCGGAAGATTCACACAAAACTCTAAGATTTATCATTTTCTGGCCGAAAGCCTGACGAGCCATGCGTGCACCGAGATAGAGCGGTCGCAGAGTCCGCCTATTGCGTTACATGGAATGTTCCACTCGGCACGCTCACCCCCCTTTGGCAAAAGAAGTCGATGAAATGAATCTCAAGTTCAGTCATAAAATTCTGTTGGCGGCGTCAGGCGTCGTGGTTCTGGCCTTCGCGCTGTTCACGCTCTATAACGATTACCTGCAGCGCAACACGATCAGGCAAAACCTGGCGTCCTCCATCCAGCAGTCCGGCGAGCTTACCGCCAGCAGCGTGCAGAACTGGCTCAGCGGCCGCATTCTGGTTCTGGAGAACCTGGCACAAAACGTTGCTCATCAAGGGAGTGGCGCCGATCTGCCGGGTTTGGTCGATCAACCGGCGTTCACCTCCAACTTCCAGTTTACCTACGTGGGTCAAACCAACGGTGTGTTCACCCAGCGTCCCGATGCGAAGATGCCCGAAGGCTATGACCCACGTCAGCGCCCTTGGTACAAGCAAGCCGTAGCGGCGGACAAACCCATGCTTACCCCGCCTTATATGGCGGCTGTGGGTGGCCAGATCGTGACGATCGCCATGCCGGTCAAGAAGAACGGAGAGTTGTTGGGCGTTGTGGGTGGAGACTTGAGCCTGCAAACCTTGGTGAAGATCATCAACTCGGTGGATTTCGGCGGTATTGGTCATGCGTTCCTGGTCAGTGGTGATGGCCAAGTCATCGTCAGTCCTGACCAGGACCAGGTGATGAAAAACCTCAAGGATATCTACCCAGGCACCCAGGTGCGCATCGAGAAGGTTAACCAGGAAGTAGTCCTCAATGGACAGGACCGCATTCTCTCGTTTACGCCAATCAGCGGTTTGCCGGGGGCTGACTGGTACATCGGTCTGTCTATCGACAAAGACAAAGCCTATGCCGCACTGGGTAAATTTCGCACCTCAGCATTGATAGCAATGCTTATCGCCGTGGTGGCGATTGCCGTGCTGCTGAGTCTGTTGATCCAGGTATTGTTGCGCCCGCTGACCACCATGGGCGTCGCGATGAAGGATATTGCCCAGGGCGAAGGTGACCTGACCCGGCGCCTCGACGTTACGAGCAAAGACGAGTTCGGCGAAGTCGGCAGCGCATTCAATCAGTTTGTAGAGCGTATCCACGCCTCGATTTCCGAAGTGTCCTCGGCGACACGCCAGGTGCATGACCTGTCCCAGCGCGTGATGGCATCGTCCAACGCGTCGATCATCGGCTCCGACGAGCAGAGTGCACGTACCAACAGCGTGGCTGCAGCGATCAACGAACTGGGCGCCGCCACCCAGGAAATCGCACGTAACGCCGCCGATGCTTCACAGCATGCCAGCGGCGCCAGTGAGCAAGCTGACGATGGACGCAAGGTCGTCGAGCAAACCATCCAGGCGATGTCGGAACTGTCGCAGAAAATCAGCCTGTCCTGCACTCAGATCGAGACCCTTAACGCCAGTACCGACAACATTGGTCACATCCTCGATGTGATCAAGGGCATCTCCCAGCAGACCAACTTGCTCGCGCTGAACGCGGCCATCGAAGCCGCCCGTGCCGGCGAAGCCGGGCGTGGTTTTGCCGTGGTGGCTGACGAGGTGCGTAACCTGGCTCACCGTACCCAGGAGTCGGCTGAAGAGATTCACAAGATGATCACTTCCCTGCAAGTGGGTTCGCGTGAAGCCGTGACCACCATGAACGCCAGCCAGGTTTCCAGCGAAGAAAGCGTTGAAGTGGCTAACCAGGCGGGTGAGCGTCTGGTCAGCGTGACACAGCGGATCGTTGAGATCGACGGCATGAACCAATCGGTCGCCGCAGCGACCGAGGAGCAAACGGCGGTGGTTGAAACCCTCAACGTCGACATCAACCAGATCAACCTGCTGAACCAGCAAGGCGTGGTCAATCTCAATGAGACGCTCAAGGACTGCGATGCGCTGTCCCAGCAGGCCAGTCGATTGAAGCAATTGGTCGATAGCTTCAAAATCTGATCCTGCCGGCAGTCGGAGCGAGGCCTCCCGTTCCGACTGCCCTGGTGCCGCTCAGAGAAAGCCGATGGCTTTCAGGTAGTCACAGCCTTTGCGTAACAGCACGGGGCTCTTTGGCGGATAGTGTGCGCCCATTTGCTCCAACCCCCATTGGGCGTTGCTGTAATGGATCATCGACGTGTCGCCGATGTCCTCACCCACCCCATCAAGGTAGAAGCCCAGTACGCCGAACAACGCATTGTCATGGCCAACTGTTCGCAACGCCCGTTGCCACTGTTGAAGGCTTGTCCGTTCGAAAATGTGTCCCGCCTGGCTGAACGCATCAAGGTACTGGTCCCAGCTCAGCGGTTGTGGATTGTGCAGGTTGAACACGTTTCGCCCCGCGACAAAACGCCGGCAGTGAAACGCAATGAAGCGTGCCAGGAAGTCCACCGGCATCAAGTCGAAATTCCCTTCCATTCGAGGGACCCTACCCAATTGCAGCGACCCCTTGAGCATCAACATCAAGCGATTTCTATCGGGTTGGCAGACGCCGTTCCGGCTGTTGAAACTGATGTTGCCCGGTCGATGAATATTCACCCAGGCCCCTTGCTCGACTGCTCGCCCCAGCAATCGCTCGGCCACCCATTTCGAGAGGTTGTAGCCGTTTTTGACATAGAGCGGTAACGCGCCGCTGGCGGGCGCTTCAAGCACATACCGATCAGTGTCGAGGGTACTGCAGGCCGACAGCGTCGAAATGAAATTGAAGACCTTCTTACAGTAGGTCTCGCAAAGGCGCAGGCATTCAAACACCGGTTCGACGTTGTCCCTGGCCAGTGCTGTGTAGTCCATCACATGGTTGACCTGCGCGGCATTGTGCACAAGCACGCCATGATGACGGGCGAGGTGCTCGAATGCCTCAAAGGATAGGCCCAGGCGCGGCTGGCGCAGGTCTGCGGCGTACACCTGCACTCGGCGCAGGTCCAATTGTTCCAGGCGATATTCGCGCAGCGCCTGGGTGAATCGGTCTGCCGCCGACTGGCCGGGGAGCGCTCGCACCAGGCACGCGACTTCTTGCGCTCCCCCCGCCAGCAATGCCTGGACGATATGCACGCCGACGAAGCTGTTGGCTCCCGTGACAATCACCTTGCGCGGGTCTCCGGCGCGGGTCTCGGGCAGCACCTCAAGCTTCAGGGCTCGGGATGCATCGCTTTCCATCTGGCTGAAAGATGTATCCGGCAGCGCTTCGCCCTCCAGCTGCAAGGCAAGCGTACGAATCGTCGGCGCTTCAAAAAATTGGCTCAGGGAGAAGCTGCGGCCAAATTGCTCGCGCAAGCGCAGTAGCAAGGTGGACAGCAGGATCGAATGGCCACCCAGGCTGAAAAAGCTGTCGTCGATCGATACTTCGCCGGCAGACAACCCCAGCAACTCCCCCCACAACTGCACCAACTGCGCCTGGACTGGCGTGTGGGTGCTGCGACGAGTGATTTCCCCGGTGCGGGTACCTGGCACCTCCCGCAACGCCGTGCGATCGATCTTGCCGTTGCTTGAAGATGGCAGGCTCGGCAGCTCGCTCCAGGCGACCGGCTGCATATGCTCGGGCAGCCACTGTCGGGCATGATCCTTCAGCCTGGCCAGGGTCGCGCCGGGTTCGGGCTGGGCAGCAAAGCCAATGATTCTGCAGGCCTGATCAATCACCACGGCTACTTGGCGAAACAACCGACTGCTGCGCAGGCACTGCTCGATTTCCTGAGGCTCGACTCGAAAGCCGCGGATCTTGACCTGATCATCCCGTCGACCGCCCAACTCGATACCGTCCGGCGTCCATTTCGCCAGATCGCCGCTACGGTAAGCCTGCAGCCATTGTCCATCAGGCAGCGCCAGCTTGACGAACGGCGAGTCAGCGTACGGCAGATCGTTCATGTAACCCTGGCTGACGCCCGGGCCTGCGATGTACAGATCGCCCATCACTTGCTCATCCACCGGTTGCAAGTGGTCGTCGAGGATCAGGACCTGGCTGTTGGCAATGGGCAAACCGATGTTGCGATTGCTGTCACTGAGCCGAAATGTTCGATGGGTTGCCAGTACTGTGGCTTCGGTAGGGCCATAGAAATTGTGCAACTGGCATTGGCCTGCCAGTCGCTCGATCACGTAGGGTTCGCAAAAATCGCCGCCGGTGAGCAGGTGGGAGAGGCCCAGAGGCTGGTCCAGTGGCAGGATGCTGAGTAACGCCGGTGGTAAAAAAGCGTGAGTGACACGTTGCAGGCGAATCAACTCGACCAATTGCTGAGGATCCTGACGCTGCTCTGCGCTGGGAACAATCAGCTCTGCGCCCGCCATCAAGGCGGGGAAAATATCGATCAGCGAGGAATCAAAACTCAGCGGTGAAAATTGCAGGACGCGACTCTCCTCATCCAGCGCCACACAGGTACTGAGCCAGGCGGTGAAATGCGCCAGATTATGTTGGCTGAGCAGCACACCCTTGGGCTGCCCGGTGGTGCCGGAGGTGAACAGTGCCATGCACGGCGCATTGGCATGGGGACGATGACGCATCAGCGGTTGAGCAGGGTCGATGTCGCGTGAGGCGAGCCTACTCACGTCAAGTGACACGAAATGATCTCGCAGCGGGTGCAGGCCATTTTCCAGCAGCACGCAGGCACCTGCGTCTATCAACATGCGGTGCTGACGTTTTACCGGGTGACCCGGGGCCAGAGGCACATACACCGCGCCGCAACCCAGCACGGCCAGAATGCTCGCGTAGAGTTCGGTAGATTTTTCCAGGCACACACCCACCACCGATGGGGTCTCGTTGCTCTCCAGCAGGGGCAGCAGGCGTTGTTGAATCGCCATGGCTTTTTCCTGCAGTTGGCGATACGTCACCATGCGACCCGCGATATTCAGCGCCGTGCGATTGGCGAAGGCGCCAAGGCTGGCCTGCAGGCGTTCGATCATGGGCACCTGTGCCGCGCGAAGCAGCGCGGTATCTGCCGTACGATTGAATCGATGCATGAACGCCAGCGCCTCCAGCCCTTGCAAACCCTGTTCAAGCGCTGCGTCGGAGTGGGTCATTGGGCAGAAAAAGCCCGGATCCCTTGAGAATCCGCTGACCAATGACGCTGCCCATTCCACCAAGGCGTTCGCCGCCCGACGCCGCAGATGCTGGCCGTTGCCGCTGGGCTCCTGGGCAACATCGTGTACGGCCACCAGGCGCCGCTCGCGGTCGTAGCAGCGAAACTGCAGCCTGGGCAGCCCATGTTCGGACGGGGGGCCGATAACCAGGCGCAGGCTCATCCAGGCCGCGTCTGTGGACAGGGCTGACGGTGGCTGACTACCGTCCTCGATCACAAGGTCGACCGACTCGCCCCCAACGGCATGCCCGTATTGTTCCAGTACGTGCCTGAGGGCTTCCAGCGCGTCACCGGCCACGCCCCATTCAATCGTCAGGCGCCTCATGCCAGCCTCCCCGACGCGGGCAAGTAGTCGTCCAGGGCGCGTGCCACGCTGCAGGTGTGCAGCAGGCCGCTGTGATGCAGGAAGCTCATGATGTTGCCAACCAGCGGGTGCTGGCGGGTGATGGGAAAGTCCAGCGCCACGATTTCATCCTGCAGCGCCGAACGAACATCGACACTGATGTCCAGGTGTTGGATCAACTGCAGGTCGAAGCCTTTCTGCAGGTCGTTGGTCAGGTAATGGCTCAGGAACGTCGGTAGCACAGCCGCAATACTGTCCCGATCCTGCGCGCTTGCCGACTGCCAATAGATGCGTACCAACTGTGTCCAGAACTGTGCGTGGCGCCCCTCGTCAAACAGGTGGTCGGCCATCAGCCCGCGCACGGACGCCTTGACACTGTCGTCCTTGGAAAAGGCCGCCACGTCATGGGTGACGGTGTTTTCGGCGATGGCCACGACGATCAACTCCACCGCATCGCGCAAGTGCTCCGGTGCCTGCGCCTGCGCTGCCGGCAGGGCACGGCTGAGTTCGATCTGCCCGGGCAGGTCGAGCGGCTGGATACCGGTCAGCTCGATGGCTTGCTGCAGGAAGTCCAGTGCTACCAATGCGTGGTAATCCTCATCCACCACGACGGTCATCGCGTCGTAGCGGCAGGCGAGGGGCAGCGGCAGCGAGAAGCGATTCTTGGCAATACTTCGGGCAGTCTTATCGACAATCTCGGTTTCGAAAATCACGATGTCATGGATGAATCGATAAAAGCTTTGCGCCAGCACGAAGTCACGCCATTGCGGGCAGTGGTCGAGGAAGGTTGCAGTCAGCACCAGGGGTTGGCGGCACAGGGGATAGATCAGCCTGTCGTCGTCTTCCATGATGCGGCGCGGACGCGTACGGATAGTTGCCCGACGTTCCCAGTCTTCGGCGAAGGAGCGGTAGTCGATGGGGCTCATGGGTGTACCTCTGGCATCGAGGCCCGTACGTCATCCCAGAACGCAATGCGACTTTCCAGGGCATCAAGGGCGGCACTGTGGGCTTGTTGCCGGCGAGTCGGATCTGCGTCGATCAAATGCTGGAGCACCTGTTCTGCCGCCGGCCCATGCTCCTGGCTGTCCAGTTCGATATGGCGGTTGAGGTAGTAACACAAGGTGGGGGCCTGACGAGCAATGAAGGGGCTGCTGCTCAGGAGGCGCTCGAACATTGAAGCTATAACGCCTTCACGTCCGTGCAGGAAGGCCGCCGCTACGCAGTGCGTGGGCGCGCTGAGTGCGAGTTGCCAGGTGCTGTCGACGAAGCGCGGCACTCCAGAGGGCGCTCCGACCCTTTGCAGCGCCGCGCTGACCTCAACACCCTGGTGTTGAAGATCAATGAAATGTGCGATGGCGCGGGTGTCGGCGCCCACCTCCACCATGGCATCCAGGTACAGCTCAAAGTGGCTGCAGTGGCCCCGCGTCGGGTGCTCATCCGACTCCTCACCCAGCACGATTTCATTGATCAGACGTGCGGCCTGTGGATTGACGGGCGGAAGCCAGGGGATCTGGGTACAAGTAAGATCTTGTTGCAGGCGTTTGGTCAGGGTCATGAAGTCCCAAACCGCAAACACATGGCTCTCCATAAAGTGTCGCAGTTTGCCAAGTGAAGTTATTTCTGGAAATAACGGGTGGTTGCACAGTTGCAGTTTTTTTTGTTCAAGAAAATGATGGTGCATGGTTGACGCCTATAAAATTGTTGCGACTGCTCTAGTTGCAGTGATGGAGTGTTGTAGTTGTTAGATAAAAGATTAACGTTGAAGTGTGCCCACGCCACTAGTGCGGGCTCACTATGCGGCCTGCTGATTGATAGGTTTATTGGGTTGGCGAGCGATAGTAAGCTGATTAAACGTCTGGATGAACTTGTTAATGTATTAGATGTTTTTTCGAAAAAAGCTTCCGAGAGAAATAGTTATTTTAAGTGTGAGAGATTTCTTTATTTAACGCCGATAGTTAAGGCTTGCGAGGTGTTTACGGCGTTAGCGGCGCGGGACGCTTCCGGACAGGGAAAGGTGCCGCGCGGTGTAGAGGCTGGAAGAGCGCTGCGCACGCCTTATAACGTGCCTTCTTGATCCGCAGTGTCGAGGCCATTGAGGTATGTATTGATGACCTCCATGCCTCGCATCAAGTGATTACGCAATGTCAGGATGCTTTCGTCGATTTTTTTCTGCACCACCAGGCTGAGCAGTTCGCGGTGGTCCTCTTGTGACGTCTCGCCCAGCCCCATTGCCTCAAGGTTGAAGCGCAGAAACCGCTCTTCCTCATTCAGCCCATGTTCCACCAGTTTGAGCAGGCGATGGTTTGGCGCCTTGCCGTACAAGACCATGTGAAACAGGCGATTGAGGCGGCCGATCTCGCTGTAGTCTTTCTCACGCTCCAGCGCATTGATACAGGCCTCTGCCTCCGCGATATCAGCCTCGGTGAGCAATGGGATCGACAAGCGCAAAGCCTCGGACTCCAACAGCATGCGGAGGGCATAGGTCTCTGCCGAATTGTCCTCAATCAACGGGGCGACCACTGCCCCCTTGTGCGTCACCACATGCAGCAGGGATTGGGCTTCCAACTGGCGTAATGCTTCGCGCACCGGCATGCGGCTGACGCCGAACAGGCTGGCGAGCTCTTGCTGGCGCATAGCGGTGCCACAGGGCAACCGTCCATCGAGAATGGCGTTGCGCAACGTTTCTTCAATAACGGCGCGGGCAAGATGAGCGGGAATAGGCCCGCTGACCTTGATGCTGCTTAAAGGGTTCGGCTTCGGCGTCACGGTTACGCTGGCCTCCTTTGTTGAATAATAGAGTGTGTTTATTGGATCCAATGAACATTAGGGATGGCCCGAGCACTTGTCAAACCACCAGAGTTTCCGTTTGTAAGGGCTTACAGCGGGTATTTTGTGCGTCTCACATAAGGGGGTTACAAAGTCGCTCTACCGAGCGATGATCTCACTATGCCATTGTTTTTTCCGGGACGAAGCTTCACCATCTGCTGAAATTCCGTCTCTCTTCATGGACTGAACGCCTTGGCGGTAAGTTTTATTCCCTATCGAGTTCTTTGCTGGCTTTTATCAGCGATCTTATTGGCCGGCCTGATGCTTGGCGGGCTGCATGCCGATTGGGATTTCTCGCAGATCAGCCGCAAGGCCAGCGCCCTGTACGGGCCATTGGGCGAAGGCCAGCCGCGTATTGACGCCTGGCAGCGGCTGTTGGCCAGTCAAAAGCAGGTCAGCGAACAAGAACAGCTCAAGGTCGTTAACTTGTTTTTCAACAAACAAATGACCTACGTCGAAGACATCGATCTCTGGCACGCGGTCGATTATTGGGAGACACCCATCGAAGCCCTCTGGAAGGGCGCCGGTGACTGTGAAGACTACGCAATCGCCAAGTATTTCAGTTTGCGTCACCTGGGTGTGTCCAGCGACAAATTGCGCATTACCTACGTCAAGGCCTTGCGTCAGAATCGCGCACACATGGTCTTGACCTACTATTCCACCCCCGACGCGATCCCGCTGGTGCTCGACAGCCTGATGGACGACATCCTGCCGGCTACCCGCCGTACCGATTTGATCCCGGTGTATTCATTCAACGCCGAGGGCCTGTACCTGCCCGGCGCCAAGGGCAACAAGAAGGTCGGCGATACCAAACGCTTGTCGCGCTGGCAGGATGTGTTGAGAAAAATGCGTGCGGAAGGCTTTCCAGCCGAGCCTGACAACTAGGAGTAACTGATCGGATGTCTTTGTTCAAACAGCTGTTGATCGCAATCTGTCTGTTCCTGGTGGTCGCCTTCAGCGGCAGCTTCATGGTCAGCCTGGAAAGTTCGCGCACGCAATACGTCAACCAGTTGCGCTCCCATGCGCAGGATGCCGCGACGGCGCTGGCGCTGTCGCTCACCCCCAACATCGATGACCCGGCCATGGTGGAGCTGCTGGTCAGCTCGATCTTCGACAGTGGTTACTACGCCAGTATCCGCGTGGTGGACCTGGCCACGGACAAAACCATCGTTGAGCGCAGCGGCATTCCCGACAACAACGGCGTGCCCAACTGGTTCGTTAAATTGATCGGCCTGGAGCCGGCCGGTGGCGATGCGCTGGTGAGTCGCGGTTGGGAGCAGGCGGCGCGCGTCGAGGTAGTCAGCCATCCAATGTTCGCCCTGGCCAAGCTCTGGCAGAGTGCCCTGGGCAGCCTCGGCTGGTTGCTGCTGTGCGGTGCGGTCAGCGTGGTGCTTGGCGGGTTGTTGCTGCGCCGCCAATTGAAACCGTTGGACTACATGGTCAAACAGTCCCACGCGATCGCCCGCCGAGAATTCCTCAGCCTGCCCGACCTGCCGCGCACGCCGGAACTGCGCCGAGTGGTGCAGGCGATGAACCAGATGGTGGAAAAGCTCAAGGCACTGTTCCAGGAGCAGGCCGAGCGCAGCGAAAAGCTGCGCACCGAATCCTACCAGGACAACCTCACCGGTCTGGCCAACCGACGTTATTTCGAGATGCAGCTCAACGCCCGCGTCAGCAATCCCGAAGAAACCAACTCCGGCTACCTGCTGGTGTTGCGCGTCAAGGACCTGGCCGGCTTGAACCAGCGCCTGGGTGGCCAGCGTACCGACCAGTTGCTGCGAGCGGTCGGTGAACAGCTGCTGCGCCAGTGCGAGCCGTACCCGGAAACCCACAACCTCGTAACCCGTATCCGTGGCGGCGAGTTCGCCGTGCTGGCGCCCGGGCTGACGCGTGAAGAAGCGCTGCAATTGGCGCAGAACCTGGAAAGTACGTTGCTCAGCCTGCAGGCCACCGGCGCCAGCGACGTCGCGCCCGTGGCCTATATCGGCCTGGCACCGTTCAGCCATGGCGATGCGCCGCAGGCGCTGCTGACCCTCGCCGATCAAGCCCTGGCGCAGGCCGAAGGGCAGGGTGACAGCACTTGGGTGTGCCTCGATCACAGTGCCGCCGCCCGCGTCGGTGACGATCATCATGCCTGGTACACGCTGTTGGACCAGGCGCTGACGCAGCAGCGTTTCGAGCTGTACTTCCAGCCGGTCGTCGCCAGCCAGGACCCGCAGTTGGTCCTGCACTACAAAGTGCTGTCGCGCTTGCAAGACGTAGATGGCCATACCCTGCCCGCCGGGCGTTTCCTGCCATGGCTCGAGCGTTTCGGCTGGTCGGCCCGCCTGGACCGCTTGATGCTCGAACAGGTGCTTAAACAGATGACCGGCCACAGCCATAACCTGGCGCTGAATCTTTCAGCCGCGACCCTGCAGGACCCTGAGGCCCTGCAGCGTATTTATGACCTGCTGCGTCAGCACAGCAACCTGGGCTCGCGCCTCACCCTGGAAATCGGTGAAGAGCAATTGCCGGAGCAGCCTGTGCTGGAACAGATGACCCAGCGCCTGCGCGAATTGGGCTTCTCCCTGAGTCTTCAGCGTTTCGGCGGGCGATTCAGCATGATCGGCAACCTGGCCCGCTTGGGCCTGGCGTACCTGAAAATCGACGGCAGCTACATCCGCGCCATCGACCAGGAAAGCGACAAGCGCCTGTTTATCGAAGCCATCCAGCGCGCGGCCCACAGTATCGACCTGCCGTTGATTGCCGAGCGTGTGGAGACCGAGGGTGAGCTGAAGGTGATTCGCGAGATGGGGATTTTTGGTGTGCAGGGCCAGCTGTTCGGCGAGCCGGCGCCCTGGAAATAACGCAGAACACATGTGGGAGGGGGCTTGCCCTGATTTGATCGTTCCCACGCGGAGCGCGGGAACGATCAAAGGCTTTTTGTAGGAGCGAGCTTGCTCGCGAAAAACTCACAGGCACCGCGTTCATTCAGGAAGCACGCGTTATCGTTGACGTTTTTCGCGAGCAAGCTCGCTCCTACAGACGGTATCAGGGCAAGCCCCACATTCAGGGCTCAGATAAGCCCTTTCTCATCATCATTGATCAACTGGCTCAACCCGCCCAACGCTTCCCGCGCCTGGTTACGGTCCATCAGTTTGGCCTGGGCTGCGGGCGGCAGGTCCGTCACGCTGATAACGCCCTTGCGGGTGAGCACCTGGATCAAGTCGTCCAGCACCCGAATCATCTCCAGGTCACTCTGCTTGAGTTGGGCCAGGCTGGTTTCCACCACTTCGTTGGCGTACCAGGCCTGGATCTCATGGTGATCGGCCGGCAGTGTGTCGGTGGATTCGGCAAAGGCGGCGGCCTCTACGCGACTCAGCGCGCCCTGTGCATCACGTTGCACGTAAAACATAAGAACCCCTCGAAGATGAGCCACACACCTTTAGCCCCATAGGCTGGCCGTGTGTTGATAAACGCGAGTATGCGATGCAACCGGCCGCCAGGGCCAGCAACGTATCGCCCGGATAAATCGGCCGCCTCGAGGGCGGCCGACTTATCCAAGCTTAGGCGGTGTGATCGATTTTGATGGTCGGATCTGCACCGCTGATCAGCGAGTTGATGCTGGTATGAGACCAATCGTTGCCTTCCAGCTTGATGGTCACATCCGCATTGGCCACGCCGCCAGCGGTGTTGAGCTTGCCTTCGCTGCTCACTTGCAGGGTCGACACGCCTTCTACCGTGGTGATCTTGAGGTAGTTGTCGATGGTGCTGTCCGTCTCGCCTTTGAGCAGGTCGCGCAGGTCAATCCGATCACCTTCCGATGCCTTGAAGTCCTTGATCACGTCATTGCCGATGTCACCGGCCTTCCACATGAAGGTGTCGGCACCCGAACCGCCGATCAGGATGTCGTTGCCCTGGCCACCGATCAACGTGTCGTTGCCGGTGCCGCCCAAGAGGATGTCATTGCCCTTGCCGCCGTCCAGCACGTCGTTGCCGCCCTGGCCGAACAGAATGTCATCGCCGCCACCGCCGATCAGCGTGTCATTGCCGTCCTTGGCGCCGGATACGTCAAAGTCCGCGTAATGCTCGGTGACGTACTGGTGCACGTTCGAGGTGGTGACCGACGAGACGGCCATACCGGTTTTCTGTGCCACAAAGGCCTGCAGCGCGTTGTAACCCTCACCGGTCACCCCGCTGAAGCTCACCAGGTCGCCAAACAGAATGTCATTGCCGTCGCCACCGCTGACGGTGTCCGCGCCTGGCAGCGTTGCTTCGGTGTGGCCCAGGATGGCGTTGGCCAGGTCCTTCGGATCGATGTTGCTTTGCGGCTTGCCATCGCTGTCATACGGCTTCAAATCATTGAGGCTGACCTCGTTATTGATGCCGATCGCTTCCACTTGCGACAGGCCTTTGAGCAGCAAGAAACCGCTGTTGGCGTTATCGCTGGTTGCCGTGTCAGTACTGCTGCCGCTGCCGTTGCGGTACGAGACCTCGAATGTACCGTCGCCCTGGGCATGCACGGTGCCCCACACGCCGTTGTCGTACCAGCCGCCGTTGCGGGTTTGCACCCACTGGTGTACCTGGCCGTCACTGTCGATCAATTGCAGGTTGGTGCCATTCACATTGATGCTGAACGTGTTACCCAACACATAATTGTTGGCGTTGACGTAGTCGTCCAGGCGTCCATCGGTAGTACTGCTCTTGTAGAAGTCGACCACCATCGGGTTGGTCTGTTCGCCGCTCTGGTAGTACGTCGGTTGGCCGTCGGTGATGAAGTAGGTGAGGTTGGTGGCACCGGTGTTGCCAGTGGCCAGGCCGCTCTGGAAGAAGTTGGCCGTGGTCTTGAATACGTCCTCGTAGTTCGTGCCGCCACCTGAGGACATTGAGTCCAGCACCGCCTTCAAGAGCGTCAACGCATTTGGATCATTGAGGTTGATCGCAATGGATTTGTTCACCTGAGTGTCGAAATCCGCAAGGAAGATGTTCACGGTCCCGGAGGTGTTGGCACCCAGGCTGTCTTTGAGCGAGTTGAACACCGTGGTCAGCGACGACTTCGCCGCGTTGATCGACGCTGTGCTCATACTGCCGGAGCTGTCCACCATGAAGGCAATGTTGTAGTTCTTGCCCTGCACCACGTTCAGGCCACCGATGTCGGCCACAACAATGTCGTTGCCATCGGTGCCGATGATCGAGTCGCTGCCCGAGGTGCCGGTGACCGAACTGTAGATGGCGGGGTACACGGTGACGGGCAATTGCGCGGTGGTGCTCGCCGACCCGCCGATGCTCTCGGTAGACGTCGAGGTGACGGTGAGGTTGAACTGGCCGCTGTAATAGGTCGGCGGCTTGATGGTCAGGGAGCCCAGGTCCCAGCCGTTGACGTTGACTTCGCCTACGGTCTTGGTCGCGGTAAAGGTGTGTCCCGCTGCGTCGGTAAGCACCGAGCCTGCCGGTATGCCACCGATCTTCACGGCCAGGGTTTCCGAACCGTCGGTATCGGTCAGCGCGCTGGTGATCTTGGACAGTTTGACGCTGCCGTTTTCCAGGCCTTCGTTGAGCTTGTAGCCCACGTAGTAACCGTCACCATTGCTGCCATGCAGGTCGGACACGGTCACGCCGGCGTTGGTCAGGTCGGTGATACCGGTGTACAGCGGCACGGTGCCGGTGCTCAGGTTCTGCACCGTCCCGCCGTTGATCGACAGGTTGACGTCGAAGCTGCCAGGTCCCGCCTGGTTGGCCTGGTAGATCTCAAGGCTGTAATAGCCGCTGGCCGTTGGTGTGAACGTGCCGCTGAACTTGCCGCTGTTGGTGCCCCACAGGCCGCTGGCCACTTCTTTGCCGCCGACGTTGATCACCAGGCTGTCATCGGCGACGCCGCTGAAGGTGTAGTTCTTGCCGGCCTCCATGTACATCAGGCCGGAGATTTTGGCACCCGAGCCGGGATTGACGTTTTCGGTGGACTCAACGTTGGTTATGACCGCGCTGCTGTTGGGCGTGCCGGCGCCATCAATGGCTTTTTTCAGTACGTCCGGTGCGGCGCCGTTACCGTTGGTGCCAAGGCCCGAGATGCTGCTCCAGCTCTGCTTGATCAGGCCGGTCGAGGTGACGTTATTGTCAGCCACACTCAGGGTCGGTGCATCGGCCACCGGGGTGATATCGACTTTCACCGTGGCGCTGCTGCCCAGGTCCTTGCCGTCGGTAGGCTGGAACTTGAACTGTGCGTAATCGGCCTGCTTGTTACCGATGCCGGTGCCGCCATAACCGTCGGCGCCGGACTCGTTGGCGTTGGGCATAAAGCGCAACTGACCGCCATCGACCTGAGCTTTGGTAAAGGTCTGGCCGCTGGTCACGTTGGCCCAGGTGGTGCCGTCGGCCGCCAGGTATTGCAGCTTGCCGGCCACCGGCAGGTCGGTGATCTTCACGCCGAGGCTGGCTTGCGGCGAGTCCACGTCGGTCACGCCGAAGTTGGCCCAGGTCAGCGCGAGCGCAGTGTCTTCGGTACCGGTTACGGCCCCGCCCGTTGCCACTGGCGCATCGTTGACGGCCAGCACGTTGACGGTGGTGGTGGCGACGTTGGAGTAGTTGCCGCCGTCGGTCACCGTCACGGTAATGGTGCGTGGCGTGGTGCTTGGGTCGTGGCTGTTGTTGGTGAACGTGATGTTCTGGATGCGCTGCATGTAGTCAGCCAGCGTCGCGCTGCCCGACAACGTCAGGGTGATGACGCCCGTCTGGTTATTGGTGCTGACGCTGATGCCATTGACGGTGTTGCCCTCGTTCAAGGCATCACCGGCTTGCGCGTTGGTCAGGGTGACCGTTGCACCGGTCAGCAGCGTGCTGTCCGGGTCGGTGATCCTGATATCGGTGTCGGCAATCGACACACCCTGCCCGGCGGTGCCTTCGGTGAAGGTGGTCTTGTAATCATTGCCGCTGGCGCCGCTGGAATTGTTGGCGTCCAGGTCGATGACCGGCGGTGCATCGTTGTCGAGGATATCGGTGCTGACGGTACCCTTGTCGATCACCAGGTTCTCGAAATTGCCACCGGTGGTCTTGTCGATGGTGATGACGATTTTTTCCGTCGGCTCAGTGATTTTGTCGTCCAGCGTGCGGATATCAAACGGCACGCTGCTGGCGCCGGCCGGAATTTTCACGGTGTACACGCCATTGAAATCCGAGCCGTCGGTGGCCGTGCCGCTGTACTTGAGCGTGACGGTCAGATCGGTTTGCGCCGGGTTGCTCAAGTTCAGCGTGTAATGCGCGGTGCCGCCTTCAGTCACCGAGGCGTCGCCGCTGAGGCTGAGGGTGGTGTTGGTGACCACATCCGTAACTTTGGTGACGACGGTGCTGCCATCAACCATCAAGTGCTCATATTTGTCGCCGCCGCTGACGACGCCGCTGATTTTGGTCGTGACGTCATTGGCGCCGACATACGCATCGTTAGGCGCGGTGGCCGTGGTGAAATTGCTCGACTTGCCGTTGCCGATGGTAATGGTCGAGCCATTATCCAGCTTAACCACCAGGTCGGAACCGAGGTTGGTGACTGCCGCGCCGTTCTTGTCGACCAGCGACGCGGTGTAGACAATCTGCCCGCCTTCGCTGACCGAGCCGGTGGCTTTGAGCACCACCGTCACATCGTCGATGGTGTCGTTGATCGTGGTGGTTGCGCCACCCGGTGTAACGGTCACACCCTCGAAATTGCCACCGGTCGTGCCGGTGATCTTGACGGTCTGAGTGCTCTTGTCGATGAACACATCATCGCTTGGTGCCGCAACCGTCACCGTGCCCACGGTCGCACCCTGCTTGATGGTGATGCTGGAACCGTTGTCCAACTGCACCACCATGTCGCTGCCGGCCTTGTTGCTCAAAGTCGCGGTGTAGGTGATCTGGCCACCTTCGTTGACGGCGCTTGGCGCGCTCAGCGTGACACTGGTCAGATCGGTGCTGCCAGGGGTGTCGGTCACGGTGGTATTGACCGCCGTGGTGCCTGGCACCAGGTTTTCGAAATGCTCGCCACCGGTCACGGTTTTGATGGCGGTCGTGACGGTTTGATCGCCTTTGTAGACGTCATTCGGTGCCACGGCGGTGACCGTGCCGCTGGATTGGTTCACACCGATGGTGATGGTTTTGCCGTTATCCAGGGTGACGGTCAACGGGTTGGTGATGTTGGTCACCGGCGCGCCGTTTTTATCCACAAGGCTGGCGGTGTAGACGATGTTGCCGCCTTCGCCAACCGTAGTGGTGGCGGTCAGTACAACGTCGACCTTGTCGATGGTGTCGTTGATCGCGGTGCTTGCGCCGTTGCCTGCGACTTCCAGTTTTTCGAAGTTGCCGCCAGAAGCGTCGGTGATTTTGACGATCTGGGTGCTCTTGTCGATGAACACGTCATCGCTTGGCGCAGGGACGGTGACGGTGCCGACGGTGTCGCCGGCCTTGATGGTGATCGATGAGCCGTTGTCCAACTTCAGCGTGACGTCGCTGCCCGCTTTGTTAGAGAGCGTAGCGGTGTAAGTGATCTGGCCACCTTCGTTGACGGCGGTTGGCGCGGTCAGCGTAACGGTAGTGGTATCAGCGGTGCTTGGGGTATCGGTGACAGTGGTGTTAACCGCTGTGGTACCTGGCACCAGGTTCTCAAAATGCTCGCCACCAGTGACAGTCTTGATAGCAGTGGTGACGGTTTGGTCGCCCTTATACACGTCATCTGGTGCCACAGTGGTGACTGTGCCGCTGG
>NZ_CVTX01000167.1:1424-2189 GCF_900005715.1 Pseudomonas sp. 34 E 7 | reverse complement strand
CGGTGTAGACGATGTTGCCGCCTTCGCCAACAGTAGTGGTGGCGGTCAGTACAACGTCGACCTTGTCGATGGTGTCGTTGATCGCGGTGGTTGCGCCGTTGCCAGCAACTTCCAACTTCTCAAAGTTGCCGCCCGTTGCGTCGGTAATCTTGACCGTCTGAGTGCTCTTATCGATGAACACATCATCGGTAGGCGCAGGCACAGTCACAGTGCCGACAGTTTCACCGGCTTTGATGGTGATGTTTGAACCGTTATCCAGTTTCAGAGTGACGTCAGTACCGGCCTTGTTGCTCAAGGTCGCGGTGTACGTGATCTGGCCACCCTCGTTGACTGCGCTCGGCGCGGTCAGGGTAACGGTGGTGGTGTTGTCGGTACCTGGGGTGTCGGTAACGGTGGTGTTAACCGGCGTGGTGCCTGGAACGAGATTTTCGAAGTGCTCGCCACCAGTGACAGTCTTGATAGCAGTGGTGACGGTTTGGTCGCCTTTATAGACGTCATCTGGTGCAACAACCGAAACGCTACCGCTCGATTGGTTCACACCTATGGTGATGGTTTTGCCGTTATCCAGGGTGACAGTCAGCGGGTTAGTGATGTTAGTCACCAGCGCGCCGTTTTTATCCACAAGGCTGGCGGTGTAAACAATGTTGCCGCCCTCGCCGACGGTGGTGGTAGCGGTCAGTACAACGTCGACCTTGTCGATGGTGTCGTTGATCGCTGTCGTTGCACTGTTTTGCGCAACTACCAGCTGCTCGAAGTTGCCGCCGG
>NZ_CVTX01000167.1:990-1374 GCF_900005715.1 Pseudomonas sp. 34 E 7 | reverse complement strand
CGATGAACACGTCATCGCTTGGCGCAGGGACGGTCACAGTGCCGACGGTTTCACCGGCTTTAATGGTGATCGACGAGCCATTATCAAGTTTCAGAGTGACGTCAGTACCGGCCTTGTTGCTCAAGGTCGCGGTGTACGTGATCTGGCCACCCTCGTTGACTGCGCTCGGCGCGGTGAGCGTGACGGTAGTGGTATCAGCGGTGCCTGGGGTATCGGTAACAGTGGTGTTAACCGCTGTAGTACCTGGCACCAGGTTTTCAAAGTGCTCGCCACCGGTGACGGTTTTGATAGCGGTCGTGACGGTTTGATCGCCTTTGTAGACGTCATTCGGTGCCACGGCGGTGACCGTGCCGCTGGATTGGTTCACACCGATGGTGATGGTTT
>NZ_CVTX01000167.1:628-940 GCF_900005715.1 Pseudomonas sp. 34 E 7 | reverse complement strand
TGACGGTTTGATCGCCTTTGTAGACGTCATTCGGTGCCACGGCGGTGACCGTGCCGCTGGATTGGTTCACACCGATGGTGATGGTTTTGCCGTTGTCCAGGGTGACAGTCAGCGGGTTGGTGATGTTGGTCACCAGCGCTCCGTTTTTATCCACAAGGCTGGCGGTGTAAACGATGTTGCCGCCTTCGCCGACGGTGGTGGTAGCGCTCAGAACCACATCGACCTTGTCGATGGTGTCGTTGATCGCTGTCGTTGCACTGTTTTGCGCAACTACCAGCTGCTCGAAGTTGCCGCCGGAAGCGTCGGTGATCT
>NZ_CVTX01000167.1:272-578 GCF_900005715.1 Pseudomonas sp. 34 E 7 | reverse complement strand
CGATGGTGTCGTTGATCGCTGTCGTTGCACTGTTTTGCGCAACTACCAGCTGCTCGAAGTTGCCGCCGGAAGCGTCGGTGATCTTGACGATCTGGGTGCTCTTGTCGATGAACACGTCATCGCTTGGCGCAGGGACGGTCACGGTGCCGACGGTATCGCCAGCCTTGATGATAATCGACGAACCGTTGTCCAACTTCAGCGTAACGTCAGTACCGGCCTTGTTGCTCAAGGTTGCGGTGTACGTGATCTGGCCACCTTCGTTGACTGCGCTCGGCGCGGTCAGGGTAACGGTGGTGGTGTTATCAG
>NZ_CVTX01000167.1:0-222 GCF_900005715.1 Pseudomonas sp. 34 E 7 | reverse complement strand
TGGTGATGGTTTTGCCGTTATCCAGGGTGACGGTCAACGGGTTGGTGATGTTGGTCACCAGCGCGCCGTTTTTATCCACAAGGCTGGCGGTGTAAACGATGTTGCCGCCTTCGCCGACGGTGGTGGTGGCGGTCAGTACAACGTCGACCTTGTCGATGGTGTCGTTGATCGCTGTCGTTGCACTGTTTTGCGCAACTACCAGCTGCTCGAAGTTGCCGCCGG
>NZ_CVTX01000171.1:9427-11964 GCF_900005715.1 Pseudomonas sp. 34 E 7 | reverse complement strand
CGTGGCATCCACCGCGCGTTTGGACTCCTCCACCAGCGCCAGGATGCGCTCGCAATAATCCAGGAAAATCTCCCCGGCGGCGCTGATCGCCAGCCCGCGTCCGGCACGAATGAACAAGGGCGTGCCCAACTCGCTTTCCAGCTGCTTGATGCGCGTGGTGATGTTGGAGGGCACGCAGTGCAATTGCAGGGCGGCCTGCGCCACGCTGCCGGTTTGCGCCACGGCTCGCACCATTTTCAGTTGGGCCAGTTCCATTGCTCAGTTCCAGTGATCTCAGAATTCAGAAACGCTTAATTGTGCTGCGCCTGGCGCGGGCCAAAACTGATGGCATTCCTTCCCTGTGCCCCGGAGGCCGTCGATGAATGCCCCATCTCCTGTGAAGCTTACGCTAGTCGTTGCCGTCGTGATTCTCTGTTGGGCGTATTCGCCGATTGGCGTGCACATCGGCTTGCACAGCTATAGCCCTGGGCAACTGGCGTTGCTGCGGTTCCTGATCGCCTCGCTGTTCATGGGCGCGGTGGCGCTGGTGGCGGGCATTGGCCGGCCGCGCCTGCGGGATTTGCCGTGGCTGCTGGTGCTGGGTTTTTTCGGGGTGTTCCTGCACCACACCTGCCTCAATAGCGGCCAGCAGTGGGTGACCGCGTCGGCGTCCAGCGTGCTGGCGCAGTCGGCACCGCTGTTCAGCGTGTTGATTGCGTTTTTCTGCCTGAAAGAGCGGGTCAGTGCCTGGCGCTGGGGGTGTGTGCTGTTGGGCTTGTGGGGTGTGCTGGTGGTGATCCGGGGCGATCATGGCATGGCCGAGATGGACCCACGCGGTTTGCTGATCCTGCTGGCGGCCCTGTCCTGGAGCGTGTATTTCGCTGTCCTGCGACATTACGCTTACCGCTACAGCCCGCTGACGCTGGCCTGCTATATGGTCTGGTCCGGCACCTTGATGCTGTGCGTGAACCTGCCAGGTCTGCCCGCAGCAGTGGCACGGGCACCGCTGCCGGACAACATGGCGGTGCTGGTGCTCGGTATTTTTCCCAGTGCCCTGGCCTACCTGGCCTGGGGCTACGTGCTCAAGCACGTTGAAGTCAGCCGTGCCTCGGTGGCGATGTACCTGATCCCACCCGTAGCGATGATCTTGGCGGCGATGCTGCTGGGCGAGCGCATGACCCTGCAGGTGTTGCTGGGCGGGCTGATGGTGCTGGCCAGTGTCGCAGCTATCGGCCTGGAGGCGCGCTGGGCGCGTTCTTTGCGGCGTACAGCCGGTGCAGGATCAGGCCTCTGAGGAGCGCTTAGTCAGATAAGACGAGCGTGCCGGATGCAATTTCCCCCTTGCTCCGCTAGCATTACCGCCTCCCGCTTCCCAGTTGCGACGGTTTTCGATGAGTTATCAGGTTCTTGCACGTAAATGGCGTCCGCGCTCGTTCCGCGAAATGGTCGGCCAGACCCATGTGCTCAAGGCTCTGATCAATGCCTTGGACAGCCAGCGGCTGCACCACGCCTACCTGTTCACCGGTACCCGCGGCGTGGGCAAGACCACCATTGCGCGCATCATCGCCAAATGCCTGAATTGTGAAACCGGTATCACCTCGACACCGTGCGGCACCTGTTCGGTATGCCGCGAGATCGACGAAGGGCGTTTCGTCGACCTGATCGAGATCGACGCCGCGAGCCGCACCAAGGTCGAAGACACCCGTGAACTGCTCGACAACGTGCAGTACGCACCGAGCCGTGGCCGCTTCAAGGTCTACCTGATCGACGAAGTGCACATGCTGTCCAGCCATTCCTTCAACGCGCTGTTGAAAACCCTGGAAGAGCCGCCGCCCTACGTCAAATTCATCCTGGCCACCACCGACCCGCAGAAACTTCCTGCGACGATTTTGTCGCGGTGCCTGCAATTCTCCCTGAAGAACATGACCCCCGAGCGGGTGGTCGAGCATTTGACCCACGTGCTGGGTGTCGAGAACGTACCGTTCGAAGACGACGCACTGTGGTTGCTGGGCCGTGCTGCCGATGGCTCGATGCGTGATGCCATGAGCCTCACCGACCAGGCCATCGCCTTTGGTGAAGGCAAGGTCCTGGCCGCCGATGTGCGCGCCATGCTAGGCACGCTGGACCACGGCCAGGTGTTCGACGTGCTGCACGCGCTGATCGAGGGCGATGCCAAGGCCTTGCTCGAAGCCGTGCGCCACTTGTCGGAGCAGGGTCCGGACTGGAATGGCGTGCTCTCGGAAATCCTCAACGTGCTGCACCGCGTCGCCATCGCCCAGGCATTGCCTGAGGCGGTCGACAACGGCCATGGCGACCGCGACCGCGTGTTGGCGCTGGCCCAGGCGCTGCCGGCCGAAGACGTGCAGTTCTATTACCAGATGGGCCTGATCGGCCGTCGCGACCTGCCCCTGGCGCCGGACCCGCGCGGGGGGTTCGAGATGGTCCTGCTGCGCATGCTCGCCTTCCGGCCCGCCGACTCGGCAGATGCGCCGAGACAGCCGCTAAAGCCAGTGGGGATCAGCCAGGCCACAGCTGATTCCGCCAAACCAGTGGCTGGT
>NZ_CVTX01000171.1:5986-9323 GCF_900005715.1 Pseudomonas sp. 34 E 7 | reverse complement strand
TGGTTGCCGCCCCGGAGGCCGAGCCTGAAGCGCTGATCGAGGCTGAGCCTGAGCCGGAGCCGCAAATCGCCCCGGTGGTGGATCTGCCCTGGAACGACCCGGTTGAAGCGCCCGCTGAGCCCGAGCAACAGCCCGTCGTGGAGCCGGTACTGGACACCACCGGCGAGCAGCCCGAACTGACGCCAATGCCCGCGCCGACCCCGGACAGCGTAGTGCTGGATGCGCCGGAGTGGGTATCGGCGCCGGTGCCGGAGCCGACCGTGGCTCAGGTCGAGGCGGCCACGCCCGGCATCGACCTCGACGATGAACCGCCGCTGGACGAAGACTACATCGAGCCGGACATGGATTCGGCCTACAGCTACCTGGACGAACTCGCCAGCGAACACACCGCCGAACCAGCCCCCGAGCCGGAAGTGGAGCCCGCTGCGGCACCGGCCACCGGCCTGGCCCTGCAATGGCTGGAATTGTTTCCAAAGTTGCCGATCTCCGGCATGACCGGCAGTATCGCCGCCAACTGCACGTTGATTGCCATCGACGGCGACCACTGGCTGCTGCACCTGGACCCGGCCCACAGCGCCCTGTTCAATGCCACCCAGCAGCGCCGTCTGAACGACGCGCTCAACCAGTACCATGGGCGCACGCTGACCATTGCCATCGAGCTGATCAAGCCCGAGCAGGAAACCCCGGCCCAGGCTGCAACGCGTCGACGCCTGAACCGCCAGCGCGATGCGGAGGCGTCGATCCAGGCTGATCCGCTTATCCAACAAATGATGCAACAGTTCGGTGCGGTCGTCCGTCACGATACTATTGAACCTGTCGAAGCCCCGGCGCCCCAGGCGTCATGAACCGGGCGACTCTTTTGATCCACGTACTTTTGAGGTGATTCCTATGATGAAAGGTGGCATGGCCGGCCTGATGAAGCAGGCGCAGCAGATGCAGGAAAAGATGGCCAAGATGCAGGAAGAACTGGCCAACGCCGAAGTCACCGGTAAAGCCGGTGGCGATATGGTCAGCGTGGTGATGACCGGTCGTCACGACATCAAGCGCGTCAGCATCGACCCAAGCCTGCTCGAAGGCGTCAGCGATGACGACCGTGAAGTGCTGGAAGACCTGTTCGCCGCTGCCGTCAACGACGCGGTGCGCAAGATCGAAGCCAGCAGCCAGGAAAAAATGGGCGGCATGACCGCCGGCATGCAACTGCCACCGGGCATGAAGCTGCCGTTCTGATCGGCAGGCTTTAGCTGCACTCCAATGCCAGGCCTCGTGCCTGGCATTTTTGTTTGTGCCTGGTGATCGTTCCCACGCTCTGCGTGGTAACGCCGCCAGGGACGCGGAGCGTCACGAGGATGCATTCCCACGCAGAGCATGGGAACGATCTGAACCCCAACCGCCTCCCGATGGTCTGCACCCTATACCGATGCATTCGCTAAAGGAGCCCCTTCATGCCTCAAGAATCCACACTGAACCAACGCATTGTGCTGGTCTCACGCCCTCAAGGCGCGCCGACCCCGGAAAACTTCCGCCTCGAACGCGTAAACCTGCCAGAGCTGGCCGACGGCCAGGTGCTGCTCAAGACACTCTACCTGTCGCTGGACCCTTATATGCGCGGACGCATGAGCGACGCGCCGTCGTACGCAGCGCCCGTGGAAATCGACGAGGTGATGACCGGTGGCGCAGTCAGCCGTGTCGAGCAATCACGCAACCCGAAATTCGAGGTGGGCGACCTGGTGGTCGGTTCCACCGGCTGGCAAAGCCACAGTATCTCTGATGGCCGCAACCTGATGCCGGTGCCCAACGGCCTGGCCAGCCCGTCGATGGCCCTGGGGGTGCTGGGCATGCCCGGTATGACGGCTTACATGGGCCTGATGGACATCGGCCAGCCCAAGGCCGGTGAAACCCTGGTCGTGGCCGCGGCCTCCGGCGCAGTGGGCTCGGTGGTGGGCCAGGTGGCCAAGCTCAAGGGCTTGCGCGTAGTGGGCGTTGCCGGCGGTGCGGACAAGTGCCGCTACGTGGTCGATGAGCTGGGTTTCGATGCCTGCATCGACCACAAGAGCGAACACTTTGCCGACGAGCTGGCCCAGGCCTGCTTCAATGGCGTCGACATCTATTTCGAGAACGTCGGCGGCAAGGTGTTCGATGCCGTGATGCCGTTGTTCAACCCCAAGGCGCGGGTGCCCCTGTGCGGGCTGATCGCCGGGTATAACGCCCACGAGGCGCCAAGCGGCCCGGATCGTCTGCCGGCGCTGCAGCGCACCTTGCTGACCAAGCGTGTGCGCATCCAGGGCTTTATCGTGTTTGACGACTACGGTGATCGCCAGCCGGAGTTCCTCAGCGCCATGGCGCCCTGGGTTCGCGAGGGCAAGATCAAGTTCCGCGAAGACGTGGTCGACGGCCTGGAGCAAGCGCCCGAAGCGTTTATCGGTTTGCTCGAGGGGCGCAACTTCGGCAAGTTGGTCGTGCGCGTCGCGCAGGATTGAGCATTTGACGCTAATCCGAGGCGCGGGTATAAACCGCGTCTCGTTGTTTTGTCGGACCCTTCGCCCATGAGCTTCAGCCCCCTGATTCGCCAACTGATCGACGCCCTGCGTACCTTGCCGGGCGTGGGCCAGAAAACTGCCCAGCGTATGGCGCTGCAACTGCTGGAGCGTGATCGCAGCGGCGGCACTCGTCTGGCCCAGGCCCTGAGCCAGGCCATGGAAGGCGTGGGCCACTGTCGCCAATGCCGCACCCTGACCGAAGAAGAACTCTGCCCGCAATGCGCCGACCCTCGTCGCGACGACACGCTGCTGTGCGTGGTGGAGGGGCCAATGGATGTGTATGCGGTGGAGCAGACCGGCTACCGCGGGCGTTACTTCGTGCTCAAGGGCCACCTGTCGCCGCTTGATGGCCTGGGGCCGGAAGCCATCGGCATTCCGCAACTGGTGGCGCGGATCGAAGAACAGGGCACCTTCACCGAGGTGATCCTGGCGACCAATCCTACCGTTGAAGGCGAAGCGACGGCGCATTACATCGCCCAGTTGCTGACCAACAAGGGGCTGATCACCTCACGTATTGCCCATGGCGTGCCACTGGGTGGCGAGCTTGAACTGGTCGACGGCGGCACCCTGGCGCACTCGTTCGCCGGCCGCAAGCCAATCGCCCTCTAAAGCCACAGCAGGACAAACTGTGGGAGGGAGCATAGGTATCTACACAACTCTGCAGCGCTCACCCGTAACCACGATGCGAAGCGAGCCGCCCTTGATCTTGATCTTGATCTCAGGCGCCCCGTTAAACCACGCTGGCCGAACGCAGGCTTGAATCCGTGGGTAACCCGGCAGGACGCCGGGTTAGCCGCACT
>NZ_CVTX01000171.1:0-5936 GCF_900005715.1 Pseudomonas sp. 34 E 7 | reverse complement strand
TTTTGCGCTTTTCAAAAGTGAGCCGCCGTCAGGGCGGAACCCTAAGTGGCCGTTACCTAAATAATGGATATGTACTCGATCTGATCCAACATCCTGGTCGGCTCAGAGGCCGCCATCGGGGGCAAGCCCCCTCCCACATTTGATTTGTGAACACAGTCAAAACTGTGGGAGGGGGCTTGCCCCCGATGAGGCCCGTCCTGACAACGACTACCGCTCGGTCAACCCGAACTGCGTCAGGCAGAACGTGGGAATCCCCATATCCTCCAACCGCTGCGACCCACCCAGCTCCGGCAGATCAATAATTGCCGCCGCTTCAAAGATCTGCGCACCCATGCGTCGCACCAGGTTCGCCGCCGCAATCAGGGTGCCACCGGTGGCGATCAAGTCATCGAACATCAGCACCGAGTCGCCTTCGCACAGGCTGTCGGCATGCACCTCAAGCAGCGCTTCGCCATATTCGGTCTGGTAAGCCTCGGCCAACACGTCAGCCGGCAATTTGCCTTGCTTGCGAAACAGGATCAGTGGCTTGTTGAGCTGGTAGGCGACGATCGAGCCGATCAGGAAGCCGCGGGCATCCATTGCGCCGATATGGCTGAAGTCGGCTTCGACATAACGCTGGGCAAAGCTGTCGGCGACCAGGCGCAGGGCGCGGGGCGACTGGAACAACGGCGTGATGTCACGGAAGATCACCCCAGGCTTGGGGAAGTCGATGACGGGGCGAATCAGGGATTTGATGTCGAACGAATCGAAAGTCATCGTCGAAGGGTCCTGGGCGGAAAACGGACCCGAAGTATACCTGCGGCCTTGCCGGTTCGCTCGGCCGCAGAGCGCGGATTACCCTTCCAGGGAGCCACCGGCCAGTGCGCACAGTTGGATAGGGTCGAGGATATGCACTTCCTTGCCCTCGGCGGCAATCAATGCGTTCTGCTGGAAGCGGGTAAACACGCGGGACACGGTTTCCACCGCAAGGCCCAGGTAATTGCCGATTTCATTGCGCGACATGCTCAGGCGGAACTGGTTGGCCGAAAACCCACGGGCGCGAAAGCGCGCCGACAGGTTGACCAGGAAGGTCGCGATGCGCTCGTCGGCGGTTTTCTTCGACAACAGCAGCATCATCTGTTGATCGTCACGAATCTCGCGGCTCATGACGCGCATCAACTGACGGCGCAGCTGTGGCAGTTGCAGGGCCAGTTCATCAAGGCGCTCGAAAGGAATTTCGCACACCGATGTAGTCTCCAGCGCCTGCGCCGACACGGGATGCATTTCGGTGTCCATCCCCGACAAACCGACCAATTCGCTGGGCAAGTGGAAGCCGGTGATTTGCTCTTCGCCGCCGTCGCTGAGGCTGAATGTCTTTAATGCGCCCGAGCGTACTGCATAGACGGAATCGAACTTGTCGCCCTGGCGAAACAGAAACTCGCCTTTTTTCAGCGGGCGGCCACGTTTAACGATGTCGTCCAGCGCTTCCATGTCTTCCAGATTCAGCGAAAGTGGCAGGCAGAGGGGGGCCAGGCTGCAATCCTTGCAGTGAGCCTGGCTGTGAGCGCGCAGTTTGACTGGCTCGGACATTTCTTAAATCCTTGTGGGAAAACACACATAAGACGTAAGGGTAACGCACTGGGGGTAGATGAGGCCAGCGTGTACAAAAAGCCTCGGCGTTATAAAGGTCCGTGTGTCGTGGCCGATACAAAGTAACGATACCTTTTGAATTCGGAGCCAGACCCATGATTTCCATCGGTGCAAATAGCCCGGCCAGCCTCAGCGCGCTGCCTTTACCGGAGCCGAAAGACCAGGTGGCAGAAGCGAAGTCGGCGGCGGCAGGCAAAGAGCTGAAGGACGCCACTTCTTCGCCCCTCAGTACCAAGACGGACGAAGGTGTGAAGGTGACCCTTTCCGGCGCAGCCTTGCAGGCGGTCAGAGACACGAAAAAATCCAACAGCGATATCGAGGAAAGCGGCCTGCCCAACGAGGTCCAGCAGGTCTTGAAGATGATCCGCGAGATCAAGAAACAGATTGCAGAAAAACAGGCCGAACTGACCGCTGTCATGGCCGATAACACGCTTTCTGCGGAGCAGGCCAGGGTCAAGGTCAATAACCTGCAGGGTGCGATTGCCGTGCTGAACGCGAGCCTCATCACGGCGCAGACTGCGTTGGGCAAGGCCATGAAGGGGCTCAGTGGCCCCGATGCGATGAAGGCCGCCTCCCTGGCGATGGCGTAGGCAGTCTCAGATCACCCGCGAGAAACGCTGGCGATTCTGGTGCTCAAGGTAGGCATCGAACACCATGCACACTGAACGCACCAACAAGCGCCCGGCCGGCAGTACGCGAATGCCCTGGGCGTCCAACTCGATCAAGCCGTCGCCGGCCATTGTCTCCAGTTGCGGCCACAGCTCGGCAAAATAGCCGCGAAAGTCGATGTTGTACGCCTGTTCGATCCCCTCGAAGCCCAGGCTGAAATTGCAGATCAACTGCTGGATCACATCCCGTCTCAAGCGGTCGTCCGTGGTGCAGATCAAGCCACGGCTGGTGGCCAGTTGCGCGCCCGCCAAGGCATTCTGGTACCCGTTGAGATCACTGCTGTTCTGGCAGTACAGGTCGCCGATCTGGCTGATCGCCGACACGCCCAATCCAATCAGATCGCAGTGCCCGTGGGTGGTGTAGCCCTGGAAGTTGCGCTGCAGGGTGCCTTCTTCCTGGGCGATGGCCAGTTCGTCGTCCGGCAGGGCAAAGTGGTCCATGCCGATATAGCGGTAGCCGGCCTGGGTCAGTTGTTCGATGGTGGTTTGCAGCATCAACAGTTTTTCTGCCGGCGAGGGCAGATCATCGGTGTTGATCCGCCGCTGGGGCATGAAACGCTCGGGCAGGTGTGCGTAGTTGAACACCGACAGGCGGTCGGGTTGCAGGCGGATGACTTCCTCCACGGTGCGCGCAAAATTCAGCGGCGACTGCTTGGGCAAGCCGTAGATCAGGTCGATATTGATCGAGCGAAATTGCAGGGTGCGCGCCGCGTCGATCACCGCACGGGTTTCTTCCAGGCTTTGCAGGCGATTGACCGCCCGTTGCACCTCGGGGTCGAGGTCCTGCAACCCGATGCTGACGCGGTTGAAGCCCAGTTCGCGCAGCAGGCCCATGGTCGCCCAGTCGGCTTCGCGAGGGTCGATCTCGATGCCGTAGTCGCCCGAATCGTCCTTGAGCAAATTGAAGTGCTGGCGCAGGTGTGCCATCACCTGGCGCAATTCGTCATGGCTGAGAAAGGTCGGCGTGCCGCCGCCCAGATGCAGTTGTTCCACCGGCTGTTTCGGGTCGAGATGGCAGGCGACCTGCTGGATCTCCTGCATCAGGCGTTGCAAATAGGCCTGGGCGCGACCACGGTCCTTGGTAATCACCTTGTTGCAGGCGCAGTAGTAACAAATATTGGCGCAGAACGGCACGTGCACATACAGCGACAACGGCCGGGTGGCTTTGCGACTGTCGCGCAGCGCATGGAGCAGGTCGAAAGTGCCGACCTGGCTGTCGAATTGTACGGCCGTGGGGTAGGACGTGTAGCGCGGCCCCGCCAGGTCGTAGCGATGAATCAGATCGGTGTCCCAACGAATGGCGTCGAGCATGCGGGCGGTCCCCCGGTTTGGCTGGTGGGCCGAGTCTAGGGGCTGGGTGGGGCGGGCATGTTGATTTGCATCAACGGGGAGCGGCGCTATGCCACAGGGCCGGTCAATGCCCCATCAGCCAATGCTGGTGCGGCCCGGGCAGGGTCCAGAGCCCGAACAGCACCACCAGCAAACCACCGGCCATGCGCACGCTGCGCCTGCGCAACAGCGCGGTGACACGTTCGGCGGCCAGCCCGGTCGCCAGCAATACCGGCCAGGTGCCCAGGCCGAACGCGAGCATCAGCAGCGCGCTGTCCAGCGCATTGCCCTGGCTTGCGGCCCAAAGCAGGGTGCTGTAGACCAACCCGCACGGCAACCAGCCCCACAGCGCGCCCAGCAGTAAAGCGCGGGGCAGGCTGGACACCGGCAGCAGGCGGTTGGCCATCGGCTGGATATGTCGCCACAGGCCGCGACCGAGGCTTTCGAGACGGGTCAGGCCGCTCCACCAGCCGGCCAGGTACAGGCCCATGCTGATCAGCAGCAGCCCGGCGAGCACCCGCATGAACATCGCCGCCGGGCTGTTGGCCACGGCCCAGCCGGCCAGGCCGATCAGCAACCCCGCTGCGGCATAACTTAAGATGCGTCCCAGGTTGTACGCCAGCAGCAGGCGAAAACGGCGGCTGCGCTGTTCCCTGGGAATCGCCAGGGTCAGCGCGCCCATCAGCCCGCCGCACATGCCCAGGCAATGGCCCCCGCCGAGCAGGCCGAGGATCAGCGCAGAGGCCAGCAAAGGCGCCAGCTCAAGCATGCGGCGGTTCCTTGGGCGGCTGTTCGGCGCGGTTGGCTTCGTCGATGGCGGCCAGGTGATTGGGGTCCTGGTCGTCAAACAGCACACTGTGGGCCGGGCCGTCGAGGTCTTCGTACTGGCCGCTGTCCACGGCCCAGAAGAAGATGTAGATGGCCACGCCCACTAACAGCAGCGCCGCCGGAATCATCACGTATAGAGCTGGCATCTGCACTCCATGCCCGCGCGGCTCACGCCGGCAGCGGGCGATTGATCAAGGGGGGGCCAGCGGCCGGCGCGCTTGGCAGGCGCGTCAGGCGCAGGGCATTGAGCACCACCGTCAACGAACTGAGGGACATGCCGATTGCCGCCCAGATCGGGGTGATCCACCCCAGGGCCGCGAACGGCAGCATCAGGCCATTGTACAGACCGGCCCACAGCAGGTTTTCGATGATGACTCGACGTGTGCGTCGCGCCAGGGAAAACGCCTGCACCAGCGCCTCCAGGCGGTTGGACAACAGCACCGCATCGGCGCTGGTTTTTGCCAGGTCGGTGGCCGAGCCCATCGCCACGCTGATATCCGCGGCGGCCAGCACGGGCACGTCGTTGACGCCGTCGCCGAGCATCAGCACTGTGCGGCCTTCCTGATGCAGGCGTTGCAGCACCTGCAGCTTGTCGTCGGGACGCAGGCCGCCGTGGGCTTCATCGATGCCCAGCTCGGCAGCGACACTGGCGACCATCGGCGAGCTGTCTCCCGACAGCAGCAAGGTGCGCCAGCCGCGCACCTTGCACGCCGCCAGCAGCGCAGGCGCGTCGCTGCGCAGGCGGTCGTCGAGCACGAACCAGGCGAGCGCGCCGCGTTGATCGCCCAGCAGCAGCCATTGCCCGGCTTCGTCCGGTGACGCCGGGATCGGGCCGGCGCTGAGCTCACAGACAAACCCGGGTTGGCCGATGCGCAACAGGCGTTCGCCCACACGTCCTTGCAGGCCGAGGCCGGGGCTGCTCGATACGTCATGGGCCGCCAGGGGCGCTCGGCCAAAGGCGCGGGCAATCGGGTGTTCGGAGCGGTTTTCCAGTGCGGCGGCGAGGCCCAGGCACTGGTCGCTGTCCAGTTCGCCCAGAGGCCGGATGGCGCGTAACGCCAGGCGGCCTTCGGTGAGCGTGCCGGTCTTGTCGAAAATCACCGTGTCGATCTGGTTCAGCCCCTCCAGCACATGGCCACGGGTCAGCAGCAACCCAAGGCTGTGCAGGGTGCCGGTGGCGGCAGTGAGGGCAGTAGGTGTCGCCAGGGACAGCGCGCACGGGCAGGTGGCGACCAGCATGGCCAGGACAATCCAGAACGCCCGTGATGCATCCAGCTGCCACCACACCAGGCCGATCACTGCAGCCGCAATCAGGGACGCCAGCAAAAACCACTGTGCGGCGCGGTCGGCGATCTGCGCCAGGCGCGGTTTCTCGGCCTGGGCACGCTCCAGCAGGCGCACGATGGCGGACAGGCGCGTGTCGTGGCCGAGGGCGCGCACCTCGACGGTCAGCACGCCTTCCACGTTGAGGGTGCCGGCGGT
>NZ_CVTX01000172.1:64767-77834 GCF_900005715.1 Pseudomonas sp. 34 E 7 | reverse complement strand
TTGGCGGGTGAGCTTGCTGGAACGGCATGCCGGACTGGCCGCAGAGGCCTCGGGCAATCCCCAGGGCGTGCTGTACCTGAAGCTCTCAGCGCACGGAACGGCACTGTCCCAACTGATACTCAGCGGCTTCGGGCATACCCGGCGCCTGCTCGAACAGCTGCACCGTGGCGTCGACTGGGACGACTGCGGCGTGTTGCAACTGGCGTTCGACGCCAGGGAGGGCGAGCGCCAGGCCCAACTGGCGGCAGCGTTTCCCCCAGCGCTGTTGCACTTGGTCGATCGCGATCAGGCGCGGCAATGCGCCGGGATCGACGTGGCCCAGGGCGGTCTGTTTTTCCCCGAGGGCGGCTGGGTGCATCCACCGTCGCTCTGCCAGTGGCAGGCAACGCACCCCTTGATCAACGTGCTCACCCACCGCGAGGTGCTTGAACTCGACCGAGTGGATGACCAATGGTGCGCGCGCGACGGTGATCGGCTACTGGCCAGTGCCAGCGTGGTCGTGCTCGCCGGGGCTGCCGAGATCAAGCGCTTCGCACCCAGCGCCGACTTGCCGCTCAAGCGCATCCGCGGGCAAATCACCTGCCTGGCGCAGACGCCGGCAAGCCGGGCGCTGGCCACCGTGGTCTGCGCTGAAGGTTATGTCGCACCGGCCCGCCTGGGCGAACATACCCTGGGCGCCAGTTTCGATTTCAATAGCCAGGACCTCACCCCCACCAGCGCCGAACATGCCGGTAACCTGGAGAGGCTGCGCGAAATCTCGGAAGACCTGCTGCAACGCCTGGACGCCGACACAATGGCAGCGGAACACTTGCAGGGCCGCGCGGCCTTTCGTTGCACCAGCCCCGACTACCTGCCGATCGTCGGCCCGTTGGCCGACCTTGAGGCCTTTGCACAGGTGTACGCCGCACTGGGCAAAGACGCCCGGCAAGTGCCAGACCTACCCTGCCCGTGGCTGCCGGGCCTGTACATCAACAGCGGGCACGGCTCACGCGGCCTGGTCACAGCACCGCTGTGCGGCGAACTGCTGGCAGCCTGGCTCTGTGACGAACCACTGCCCTTGCCGAGCGCGGTGGCCGAGGCCTGTCATCCCAATCGATTTGCCCTGCGCGCCCTGGTTCGCGGCAAATCTCAAGCCTCTAAAGTGCAGGCCGGATGACCTCATGGCAGTTTGCTTTATAACTTATTGATCTAAAACTCCACGCATAGCGCTGGGTCAGTTTCTGGGTACGCGCCCTTCAAGGCGTATTGAGTATTGACCCCTCCCCAACGGAAAAACCGGTAAGGAACTTATGTGTGGATTAGCTGGCGAGTTACGCTTTGATCATCAACCTGCCGACCTGGCAGCCGTGGAACGCATCACGCATCACCTCGCCCCCCGTGGCCCCGACGCCTGGGGCTTTCACGCCCAGGGGCCGATTGCCCTGGGTCATCGCCGCCTGAAAATCATGGACCTGTCGGACGGCTCCGCCCAACCGATGGTCGACGCTCAACTGGGGCTGTCCCTGGCGTTCAATGGCGCGATCTACAACTTCCCGGAACTGCGCCAAGAGCTGGAAGCCCTCGGCTACGCCTTCTATTCCGGCGGTGACACCGAAGTGCTGCTCAAGGGCTATCACGCGTGGGGCGAAGCATTGCTGCCCAAGCTCAACGGCATGTTCGCGTTTGCCATCTGGGAGCGCGATGCGCAGCGTCTGTTCATCGCCCGTGACCGTCTCGGTGTGAAGCCTTTGTACCTGTCGCGCACCGACCAGCGCCTGCGCTTTGCCTCGGCGTTGCCGGCGCTGCTCAAGGGCGGCGATATCAACCCGATCCTCGACCCGGTGGCGCTCAATCACTACCTCAACTTCCATGCCGTGGTGCCTGCACCGCGCACCCTGCTGGCAGGCATTGAAAAACTGCCGCCGGCGAGCTGGATGCGCATCGATGCCAGCGGCAAGACCGAACAGCACACCTGGTGGACCCTGCCCTACGGCCCCCATGAGGATGAAAAACACCTGACCCTGGAAGACTGGACCGATCGCGTGCTCGACAGCACCCGCGAAGCCGTCGCGATCCGCCAGCGCGCGGCTGTGGACGTTGGCGTGCTGCTCTCCGGTGGCGTCGACTCGAGCATGCTCGTCGGCCTGCTGCGTGAAGTCGGCGTGCAAGACCTGTCGACCTTCTCCATCGGTTTTGAAGACGCGGGCGGCGAGGCTGGCAACGAGTTCCAGTATTCGGACCTGATCGCCAAGCACTACGGCACCCGTCACCACCAGTTGCGCATCGCCGAAAGCGAGATCATCGAGCAACTGCCGGCCGCGTTCCGCGCCATGAGCGAGCCGATGGTCAGTCATGACTGCATCGCCTTCTACCTGCTGTCGCGGGAAGTGGCCAAGCATTGCAAGGTGGTGCAGAGCGGCCAGGGCGCCGACGAACTCTTCGCCGGTTACCACTGGTACCCGCAGGTGGATGGCGCCAGCGATCCGTATGCGGCTTATCGCGATGCCTTTTTCGACCGCAGCTACGACGACTACGCCGCCACCGTTGCGCCGAAATGGCTGACCGCCAACGACGCCGCCGGGGACTTCGTGCGCGAACACTTCGCGATGCCGGGGGCTGATGCCGCCGTCGATAAGGCCCTGCGCCTGGACAGCACGGTGATGCTGGTGGAGGACCCGGTCAAACGCGTCGACAACATGACCATGGCCTGGGGCCTGGAAGCGCGTACACCGTTTCTCGACTATCGCCTGGTGGAACTGTCGGCCCGCGTGCCGGGCAAGTTCAAGCTGCCCGACGGCGGCAAGCAGGTGCTCAAGGAAGCCGCGCGCCGGGTGATCCCCAGCGAAGTGATCGACCGCAAGAAAGGCTACTTCCCGGTGCCGGGCCTCAAGCATTTGCAAGGCGACACCCTGAACTGGGTACGCGAGCTGCTGCTGGACCCGAGCCAGGACCGTGGCCTGTTCAACCCCGCCATGCTCGACCGCCTGCTGACGGACCCACAAGGCCAATTGACGCCGTTGCGCGGCTCCAAGCTGTGGCAACTGGCGGCGCTGAACCTGTGGCTCAGCGAACAAGGAATCTGATCAATGAAACCTAACGCCGCGGCGTACAGCCAACGCTTGCTCAAGGGCCAGGCGCCGACCTACGAGCGCCTGCAGGCCCGGCTGGCCGAAGACGGCAGCGCGCAAGGCCCCGAACCGATTGCCGTGCATTGCGGTTGGGGGCGTTTGTTGATCGGGCACACCTTCCCCGACCCCGCCAGCCTTGCCCAGGAACTGCTCAACGAGCAACCCGGCGAGCGCGATATCGCGCTGTATGTGGCCGCGCCCCAGCAGATTCTCGGCATCGATCCGCAGCAGTTGTTCCTCGACCCTTCGGACACTCTGCGCCTGTGGTTCAGTGACTACCGCCCCGCTACCCGTGTGTTTCGCGGCTTTCGTATCCGCCGCGTGCAGAACGAAGCCGACTGGCAGGCGGTGAACCTGCTCTACCAGGGCCGCGGCATGCTGCCCATTGACGCCGAACGCCTGACGCCGCGCCATCAAGGCGGCCCGGTGTACTGGCTGGCCGAAGATGAGGACAGCGGCGCGGTCATCGGCAGCGTCATGGGCCTGAACCATCAGAAAGCGTTCCATGACCCGGAAAACGGTTGCAGCCTGTGGTGCCTGGCGGTAGACCCGCAATGCACCCGGCCCGGCGTGGGTGAGGTGCTGGTGCGCCACCTGGTGGAACATTTCATGAGCCGAGGCTTGAGCTATCTGGACCTGTCGGTGTTGCACGATAACCGTCAGGCCAAGAGCCTCTACGCCAAGTTGGGCTTTCGTGCGTTGAACACCTTCGCCATCAAGCACAAGAACGGCATCAACCAGCCGCTGTTTCTCGGCCCCGGGCCGCAGGCGGGGTTCAATCCTTATGCACGGATCATTGTCGAAGAAGCCCATCGACGGGGCATCGACGTGCAGGTGGATGATGCCGATGCCGGCCTGTTCACCCTCAGCCACGGCGGGCGCCGCGTGCGCTGCCGCGAGTCGCTGAGCGACCTGACCAGCGCCATCAGCATGACGTTGTGCCAGGACAAGAGCCTGACCCACAAGGTGCTCAAGGCCGCCGGCTTGAAGTTGCCGGCGCAGCAATTGGCGGGCAGTGCCGACGACAACCTGGAGTTTCTCGACGAACATCAACGTATCGTGGTCAAGCCGCTCGATGGCGAGCAGGGCCAGGGCGTGGCGGTGGATTTGCACACGTTCGAGGAGGTGCAGCAAGCCATCGACGCGGCGCGCCAGTTCGACAGCCGCGTGCTGCTCGAAAGCTTCCACGAGGGCCTGGACCTGCGCATCCTGGTGATTGGCTTCGAAGTGGTCGCCGCAGCGATCCGCCGCCCTGCCGAAGTGATGGGTGACGGTCAGCATTCGATTCGCGCCTTGATCGAGGCGCAAAGCCGACGGCGTCAGGCCGCCACCGATGGCGAAAGCAAGATCCCCCTGGACGCGGAAACCGAGCGCACCCTCAAGGCCGCCGGCTACGACTACGACAGCGTCCTGCCCCGTGGCGTGCAACTGGCCGTGCGCCGCACCGCCAACCTGCATACCGGCGGATGCCTGGAAGATGTCACGGCCATTTTGCATCCGACCCTGGTAGATGCCGCTGTGCGTGCAGCCCGCGCGCTGGATATTCCCATGGTCGGCCTGGACCTGATGGTGCCCGCCGCCGACCAGCCCGAATACGTCTTCATTGAAGCCAATGAACGGGCAGGCCTTGCCAACCATGAACCGCAACCGACCGCTGAGAAGTTTGTGGATTTGTTGTTTCCGCACAGTCAGCCGGCCGCCTGACCACCGATTGTTCCCACGCTCCGCGTGGGAATGCAGCCCGTGACGCTCTGCGTCACCACAGCGGACGCAGAGCGTCCCTGGAGGCATTCCCACGCAGAGCGTGGGAACGATCGCCCTCAACTCATCAGGAGTTTCCATGACTCGAACCATTCCCGAACCCGATCTCGCTTACCTGCAAAAAGTGCTGCTGGAAATGCTCGCCATTCCCAGCCCCACCGGCTTCACCGACACCATCGTGCGCTACGTCGCCGAACGCCTGGAAGAGCTTGGTATCCCGTTTGAAATGACCCGGCGCGGCACGATTCGCGCGACCCTCAAGGGCCAGAAAAACAGCCCTGACCGCGCCGTCTCCGCGCACCTGGACACCATCGGCGCCGCCGTGCGCGCCATCAAGGACAACGGCCGCCTGACACTGGCGCCGGTCGGCTGCTGGTCAAGCCGCTTTGCCGAAGGCAGCCGTGTCAGCCTGTTCACCGACAACGGCGTGATCCGCGGCAGCGTGCTGCCACTGATGGCCTCCGGGCACGCGTTCAACACCGCCGTGGATGAAATGCCGGTGAGCTGGGACCACGTGGAACTGCGCCTGGACGCCTACTGCGCGACCCGTGCCGATTGCGATTCCCTGGGGATCAGCGTCGGTGACTACGTGGCATTCGACCCACTGCCGGAGTTCACCGAAAGCGGCCACATCAGCGCACGTCACCTGGACGACAAGGCCGGCGTCGCGGCCCTGCTCGCTGCGCTCAAGGCCATTATCGACAGCGGCGAACCGCTGCTCATCGACTGCCACCCGCTGTTCACCATCACCGAGGAAACCGGCAGCGGTGCCGCCGCCGCCCTGCCCTGGGATGTGAGTGAATTCGTCGGCATCGACATCGCCCCGGTCGCTCCGGGCCAGCACTCCAGCGAGCACGCGGTGAGCGTGGCGATGCAGGATTCCGGTGGACCGTACGACTATCACCTGTCACGGCATCTGCTGCGCCTGGCGGCGGACAACGACCTGCCGGTACGCCGCGATCTGTTCCGCTATTACTTCAGCGATGCGCATTCGGCGGTCACCGCCGGGCATGACATTCGCACCGCCCTGCTGGCGTTCGGTTGCGATGCCACCCACGGTTACGAGCGCACCCATATCGACAGCCTGGCGGCACTGAGTCGACTGCTCGGCGCCTACATCCTCAGCCCACCGGTATTCGCCAGCGACGCGCAACCGGCACAAGGCTCCCTGGACCGCTTCAGCCATCAGATCGAACATGAGACGCAGATGGAAAGCGATACCCGGGTGCCGTCGGTGGACAGCCTGGTCGGGAACAAGTCCGATACGGGCAACAGCTGACCCTTGAAACGCCCGACACTGGCAACATAAGTCCCGGCACAGTAGCATCGCCGGGACTTGACCCCCGAGGCTTATATGCTGATCCCCTACGACGCGCTTGAAGTCGACACCCTGACCCGCCTCATCGAGGATTTCGTCACCCGCGATGGCACCGACAATGGCGACGACACACCGCTGGAAACCCGGGTACTGCGCGTACGTCAGGCACTGACCAAAGGCCAGGCGCTGATTGTGTTCGACCCGGAAAGCGAGCAGTGCCAACTGATGCTCAAGCACGACGTGCCCAAGCACCTGTTTGATTGACGGTGACGCTACGGGTTGGGCACCGGCACCGGATAGGCGGCACTCGCCTGGCGTTCGAGGATTTTGCGATACACCTCGGCGCGATGCACGCTGACGCCTGCCGGCGCTGCGATGCCGAACTTCACGTGGTTGGCACTGACTTCAAGAATGTGCAAAGCGATATCATCGCCGATGGAAATGCTTTCGCCCAAGGCGCGGCTCAAGACCAGCATGGCGGTTGTCCTTTTTCGAATGTCAGGACCCCGACCATGCTTGTTTGTAGCGTAACCAGCAATGGCTCGCGGCCAAATCAGGCATCACCTACAGGCATAGGTAATTTGCCTGACAGACCGCACCCCTATCAGCCCTTTATGGCCTGCGCCTTGGCGCGCATCTTGTCAGCCATCAGCGTCATCTCGTCATAGAGCAACTGCGGGTTTTTCTGTTTGAGTGTCCACGCCATTCGCCCCTGCTCGTGGGGCAGAATCATGAACTCGCCTGCACTCACGCGCTGATGGATATAGTCGGCGATGTCCGTCGCCGAGATCGGCGAACTCTCGAGCAACTTGCCCACCTGCGCTTTCATCGCCGGGGTCGGCCCGCGAAATGAATCAAGCAGGTTGGTCTGGAAAAACGACGGGCAGACCACATGCACGCCGATTTCCTGCTGCTTGAGTTCCACCAGCAAGCTTTCCGACAGCGCCACCACACCGGCCTTGGCCACGTTGTAGTTACTCATGGCCGGGCCCTGCATCAGAGCGGCCATCGAGGCGATGTTGATGATACGGCCCTTGCTCTTTTCCAGCAGCGGCAGGAACGCCTTGCAGCCCTTGACCACGCCCATCAGGTTGATTGCGATCTGCCAGTCCCAATCCTCGAGCGACAGCTCGGCAAAGAACCCGCCGGACGCCACGCCGGCGTTATTGACGATCACATCGATGCCGCCAAGCTTCACTTCGCAGGCCTGCGCCAACGCAGTGAGCTGGCTGTAGTCACGCACATCGCAGCGCTGGATGAAACCGTCGCCACCGGCGTCGCGCACCAACCTCAGGGTTTCCTGCAAGCCCGGCTCGCTGACATCCGACAAGGCCAGCCGCCAACCCTCACGGGCCCAGCGCAGTGCGATTTCACGACCCAGACCGGACCCGGCGCCAGTGATCATCATGCGGTTTTGCATAGGAAGTAGCCTTGTGGTTCACGATGGAAGTGATCGGCAGTGTAGCGAAGGTTCCTGCCGCGCCCACGCACCATCAGAATGATGAATGCCCCAGGCAAACCGCGGGCTCGGTCGGATACTTGCGTATAGCCTAAGTTCAATATTTTTCAACTAACGTTGCGTAGTTGCGGCCGTGTTAAAAGAAATAAGCGAGCAAGCGAAATGCTTTAAAAAAATACTGAATTTTTTATCAGGCGGCAGAGTCGGAGTTGATAAGCCGTCCATTATCAGATGGACGAGACTCCCGCTGAATAACCGGTCTTTACAGAAGGCCTATAAGGAATAAAACCATGAGCCTGATTCTGATCATTATCCTGATTCTCCTGTTGGTGGGTGGCCTGCCGGTGTTCCCGCACTCACGTAACTGGGGTTATGGCCCGTCGGGTATCCTGGGTGTGGTGCTGGTAGTTCTGCTGGTGCTGTTGTTGCTCGGCAAGATATAAGCCCCTTCCAAGGGTAAAAAAAAGAGGCCTCAATTGAGGCCTCTTTTTTATTGCCGGTTTGTTAGTTAGTCCGGCTTGCCGTCCACCACACCTGCGGTGTTATCCAACAGGCTCTTGGTCGCGGTTTGCAGGAACGACTCAAGTTTCTGCTTGAGCGCCGCTTCGTCCGGCGACTCGGCAATGACCTTGCCGGTCGGGTTGGCGCCCAGTTCGTATTGCCACAACTTCGGTGGCATTTCCTTGGGCAGGACCAGTACGCGGTCGGCCGTCAGCAAGGCGACGGTCTGGTCGCTGCCCGATGGCTTGATCACGCCGAAGCCCTTGTCGCCTTCCGGCAGGTTCAGCAGGTCGCGGCCCCAGCACTGGTGCAGGGTGTCACCGCCGAGGCGACCCATGATGGTCGGGACGATATCGATCTGGGTGCCCACGGTGTGGTCACGCTCGCCGAACTTTTCCTGCATGCCCGGCGCGATCATCAGCATCGGTACGTTGAAACGGCCCAGGTCCATCTCGGTGATCTGTTGCTCGTTGCCGAAGCCGTGGTCGCCCACCACCACAAACAGGGTTTCCTTGAAGTACGGCTCCTTGCGGGCCTTCTCGAAGAACTGGCCCAACGCCCAGTCGGAGTAACGCATGGCCGTCAAATGCTCGTTGAGGCTGCCACGGTCGGTGACCGGCTCAACCGGCAACGGCGTCGGCAACGCGTACGGTGTGTGGTTGGACAAGGTTTGCAGCAGTGCGTAGAACGGCTTGCCGCCTTCGCGGGCCTTCAGTTCTTCCAGGCCACGGTTGAACATGTCCTGGTCGGACACGCCCCAGGTCGGATCGGAAAACACCGGATCGACGAAGTCGTTGCGGCCGATGAAGTTGGTCATGCCTTGGTTGCTGAAGAAGCCCGACTGGTTGTCCCAGGCGAAGTCGCCGTTATAGACGTACACGTCGTCGAAATCGCGCGCGCTCAGCAACTGCGGCAGGCCCGACAGCTTGTGGCTGCCTTCGGGGGTCTGCATCAGGTATTCGAAGCCCGGCAGGTTCGGGAAGCACGCCATGGTGGCGAACATACCCTGGTGGGTGTGGGTGCCGTTGGAGAAGAAGCGATCGAACAGCAGGCCTTCCTTGGACAACTTGTCGAAGTACGGCGTGATGTTGCCTGGACGGCCCAGGGCGCCCACCGAGTGACCGGCGAAGCTCTCCATCAGGATCACGACCACGTTCTTGATCGGCAGGGTCTTCTCGGCCGGCGGCGTGAAATCACGGCGCACGGCGGCGGTATCGGTATCCACCAGCTTCTCGCTCGGCAGCAGCAGCATGTCACGCACGGTCTGGGTGGCCAGCGGTTGTTCCAGGGTGGCTTTCCAGACGTTGTCGCGATGCGCGGAGAAACGCGCCTTGGCCGCGCCGATCAACGACAGCGTACCGTTAAGGCCCAACTGGTTGGCGAAGTTCGAGTCGGTGGTGTACACGTCGCCCCAACGCAACGGCGGGCCCTGGCGCAGGGTGCCACGGATGGCGACCACGGCGACCAGCAGGCACACCACGAACACCGCGATGCGGCTGTACCACGGCGCCACCTGGCGCGTACCGATGCTGCCGCCACTGAACGGGCCACGTGGGCGCGTTGCACGGTCGGCGCCCTTGAAGGCCATGCTCAGGATCAGCGTGCCCACGGCCCAGGCCAACAGGTAGCGCACCACCGGGAAGCCATACCAGAGCATGCTCACCACGGTTTTCGGATCTTCCTTCACATACTGGAAGACCAAACCGTTGAGGCGCTGGTGGAACTCGCGATAGAAGTCCATCTCCATCAGGCCCAGGAACAGCGCAATGCTGGAGGCAACGGTCAGCCACAACCGGAAAAACCCGCGCGCCGCCATGGCCCGGACGCTGAACAAGGCCAACAGCAGCGGGACCAGCAGGTACATCACCAGGCGGATATCCAGGCGCAGGCCGTTGGCGAACGCTTCCAGGAAGGTCGAGGCGGGTGTGTCGAGGATCATCTCGCGGTTGTAGACCAGCAACGCCAGGCGCAGCAGGGAGAACATCACCATCATGACCAGTGCGCAGAGCAGCGTGTATGCCAGATGGGATTTGACGGTCGGTTGCAGCAGGCGATTTGAAGCTCGCTGCTGATTCAGGGCGTCCGGGTTTGCCATGTCGTTTTAGGACCCATTGGAAGTTGAAGTTGCGAAATTAATGCAGTGGCGTCCGCCCTCGCCCAGGCTGGCCGGGGTGGGTGGTTAACGCGGTGGCGCAAATGGTGCCCGATCAAGGCCGGCAAGGCTATTAATTACTGAACGTGCGAGCTCGCCACCGCTTTAAATGCCCCAGGGATTGGGGCCCTGGCAGAGGAACAAAGCGGGCGAATTGTCTTGGACGGGATGTGAAAATTTCGTGCAGCGAATACTTTCGACACACAAATTCAACGGGGGTAGGCAAAACCGGCAAAACCAATGTGGGAGGGGGCTTGCCCCAGATAGCGGAGGGTCAGCAACAGATACAGTGCTGACCCACCGCTAATCGGGGGCAAGCCCCCTCCCACAGTACGGTGTTAGATCCGCACGTTACCGCGCGGCCCGGCGATGGCCCAGATGATCAGGCCCAGTACCGGCAGCAGCAGGATCAACAGAATCCACAACACCTTGGCGCCCGTGCTCGCGCCGCTTTTGAACACGTTGATGATCGCCCAGATATCCAGCGCGAGGATGATCAGGCCAATCAGGCCGTTGAAAGTTGAACCCATGGTGTCGCTCCTAAGTGTGGGGGCATGCCCTTGTAGGATAGTCAGCCCTGACGGTGGTTCCGTATTATTTAAACGTGAACGGCAATCTTCAGGGCTTCCAGCGACGGCTCAGCCTTGATACCAACCTCGGCGCACAGTTCCAGCACCCGCGACAGGTCGTTGCCGAACACCAGGACGGCCTGGATTTCGTCATCAAGCAGTTGGCTGAAGTTGAGCAGCACATAGCCACCGTCTTCCGGGCTCAGGGCGCTCATCTGGATCTGGATGCGATTGAGCGCGGTCAGGTCTTCGGTCTTGGCCAATTGCTTGGGCTTGAGGTTGAACGCCACGCCCGGACCGAACGAGGCAACGATCTGCGCAAACAGGTCCGCGTAGGTGTCGGCCTGGAACAGCACAGTGTCCGGCAGGCTGCCGACCACCACCCACTCCCCCAAAGGAATCGGGAAGCTGTCGTCGTAGTTGATATCCGGATTGGCCGCCAGAAAAGCCGCAGGATCCGCGTAGGCCTGAGCTGCTTCATCGGCGATACGCGCCACCTCGTCCGCCCCCATGACACCGCTGCTGATTTTGCTGATGAGTTCGACGAGAGCGGTTTTCATGGGTGGGTCCTGTGGCGGGCGGTTTTCGAGGGCGCGTAGCCTACACCAGTTTTTGCAACAGCGCCGCCGTATCCACTGCCCCCATGGTCTGCGCCGCCGCCAGCGCCGTCGCGCCCTGGGCATCGGTGGCCTTGGGGTTGGCACCCTGGCCGAGCAGGTAATCGAGCATTTCGACACGGTTGAACATGGCCGCCATCATCAACGCCGTGCGCCCATCCGAAGACGCCGCCTCAACCGGGGTGCCGCCTTCGATCAGCGCCTTGACCACCGCCAGGTGGCCCTTGAATGCCGCACCGGCAATCGGCAGTTGGTTCTTGTCGTTGGCGATCAGGGGGTCGGCCTTGAACTCCAGCAGCACTTTTACCGCCTCGGCGTGGCCGTGGTAGGCGGCGAGCATCAACAGCGTGTCGCCATTGTGGTTACGAAAGTTGGCCGGCAGACCTTTGGCCAACAGCGCCGCGAGCATGGCGGCATCGCCCTTGCGGGCGACGTCGAAGACCTGCTCGGCAAATTCGGCGGCTTCGTCTTCGGTCATTTGTTGGGGCTGGGTCGACATAGTAGGGCTCCTTTCTGATGCTTTATATGGCGCCCAGTGTCGCGATGGAGTTCCCCGCTGTCATGGCTTTTTTGTCAAAAGCGCCCATAGGCAGAATCAATAGAGAAAGCCCGGCCGCCGGCCGGATGGAATTTATCCCGCAAGCATGCGGTCTGAGTCGTTAGCAAAACAGCAACTGCGCGCGGGAATTAACCGTCTGGATAACGCAAAATGCAGGATGCACGATGGCCTTTCATGCAAATTGCACGAAAACGAAAATCTTGAGATTTTATAAGTCACTGATTTATAAAGACTTTTTATAAGATTCAATACTGGCACAATCACTGCACCTATCACTCCATGCTTGCCAACTTGAGCCAATGGAGCTGATAGACATGAGCCTGATCCAAGATAAATTCGCTTCGGTATTTTCCAACTACGACGTCACCACCCAACCACGTCCAGACGGCGGCATTCTGTTGACCCTGCGTAACAGCGAAGGCAAACAGGTCAAGCGCTCGATCTCGTATCAGCAGCTGCACACCGCCGACCAACTGACCTGGGTCATCAGCGCCATCCGCCGCGACCTGGCCGAACAAGCCAGTGAGCTGCCACAAATTTCGATGCTGCAAAGCCAGAACCGCTTTGCCCTGCCGACTTACCATTCGGCATAAGCGCCACCGTTAAAGAAGGGCCGCAACGCCGTTGAGCGTCGCGGCCCTTTTTTATGTGCGCCACGCATGGATCGTTCCCCCGCTCCGCGTGGGAATGCATCCCGTGACGCTCCGCGTCACCATTGCGCAATTGCCGGATGTTGCGTTGAAAGCAGGACGCAGAGCGTCCTCGGCGGCATTCCCACGCGGAGCGTGGGAATGATCTTGTGCATGACTGAGCGTCGCGGCAAGTCTTTCGCTGAGATGATCGTTCCCTCGCTCCGCGTGGGAATGCATCCCGTGACGCTCCGCGTCACCACTGCGCAATTGCCGGATGTTGCACTGAAAGCAGGACGCAGAGCGTCCTCGGCGGCATTCCCACGCGGAGCGTGGGAACGATCTTGTGCATGACTGAGCGTCGCGGCAAGTCTTTCGCTGAGATGATCGTTCCC
>NZ_CVTX01000172.1:64322-64717 GCF_900005715.1 Pseudomonas sp. 34 E 7 | reverse complement strand
TGACTGAGCGTCGCGGCAAGTCTTTCGCTGAGATGATCGTTCCCTCGCTCCGCGTGGGAATGCATCCCGTGACGCTCCGCGTCACCATTGCGCACGTTTCGGATGTTGCATTGAAAGCAGGACGCAGAGCGTCCTGGGCGGCATTCCCACGCGGAGCGTGGGAACGATCTTGTGCATGACTGAGCGTCGCGGCAAGTCTTTCGCTGAGATGATCGTTCCCCCGCTCCGCGTGGGAATGCATCCTGTGACGCTCCGCGTCACCATTGCACAAGTGCCGGTGTTGCACTGAAAGCAGGACGCGGAGCGTCCTCGGCGGCATTCCCACGCGGAGCGTGGGAACGATCTTGTGCATGACTGAGCGTCGCGGCAAGTCTTTCGCTGAGATGATCGTTCCC
>NZ_CVTX01000172.1:58585-64272 GCF_900005715.1 Pseudomonas sp. 34 E 7 | reverse complement strand
TGACTGAGCGTCGCGGCAAGTCTTTCGCTGAGATGATCGTTCCCTCGCTCCGCGTGGGAATGCATCCCGTGACGCTCCGCGTCACCATTGCGCAATTGCCGGATGTTGCGTTGAAAGCAGGACGCAGAGCCTCCTCGGCGGCATTCCCACGCGGAGCGTGGGAACGATCCTTGTACGCCGGCGAGCTCGCGGCCCTTTTTTATGCCATCAGCACAGTCCCTGACGCGTCGCCTCATTCATCGCCTGCACCCGGTTATTCACATCGAGCTTGCCGTAGATATTGCGCAGATGGAATTTAACCGTGGCCTCCGAGGTGCAGCGAATCCTGCTCATCTCCCAAATGGTCTTGCCCTCGGAGGCCCATCGCAGAATCTCCAGTTCCGTCCGGGTGAGGGGTTTGCCGAGCAGACTCAAGCGTCTTCTGATGGCCGTCGGCACGATTTCCAACGGGTGAGACATCTCCTCTGGGCGACTCATTGCTCTCTCCTTTTTATATGCCGATGCGCTGTCACCCTTCGGATTCTTCCTATTGACAGGCGCCATGAACATTGAACAAAGCGAGAGTTACACAACCTGAGCAATGAGAGAGCAAGGCCGAGGCTAAACAGCCAAGCCCTACATGGAATTAGGCTTCTTCCCACAGCAAATTCCAACTTGCCCGGGTTGAACATTTAAAAGATTTGTCTTAGTCGTCCAATTTGCCAGCGTCACGGGCGATGTCACTGCCGGTCAACGTCGGCACCGCGCCCTCGACGGTGTTGAACAAATGCAGCATCACACAATAAGGATGCTCGCCCATGTCGAACCAATGGGGCATCTCGGCAGGCACGATCAGCAGATCGTTCTTCTCACACCGCACGCCGTAGACATACTTGCCAATGCGCAACGAGCACAGCCCCTGGCCAGCGATGAAGAATCGCGCCTGGTCTTCAGCACAGGTGTGCTCATCCAGGCGTTCGGCCTGCAGCACTTCTTTGGAGTCAGCACCGGTCACGCTGAGCACCTCGGCACGCGCGTAGCCGAGCGCGTCGATCTGCGGCTGATACGCCGCAATCAGTTGCGCCTCGTCGGCGCCCTTTTCGAGTGTGCCGGGCTGCCAGCGTGCAAAGCGCACGCCGTGTTCGGCCAGGGTCGACTGAATGTCGTCGAAGTGGGTCAGCACTTTGTTCGGGGTGTCCGGTGTAGCGAGGTCATAGACGGCGACATAGCTCATTGCACGGTTCCTTGGTTCGGCTCTTGCAATCGAAGGCCAATGATAACGGCGGCAGCCAGGGCCGCGATGCTGGCAATACTGAACGTCAGCGTGGGGCCCAGCAGGTTCCAGCTGTAACCGGCATACAGCGCGCCCAGCGCACCGCCGGTGCCGGACAGCGCGGCGTAAAGCGCCTGGCCCTGGCCTTGCTGGCGATCACCAAAACTGCGCTGCACGAAGGCGATGGCCGCCGCATGGAAACTGCCGAACGTGGCGGCATGCAGCACTTGCGCCAGCAGCAGCACCCAGAAAAATTCGGCAAATGCGCCGAGCAGCAGCCAGCGCAGTGCCGCCAGCAGGAAACTGGCCAGCAACACCCGGCGCACCGAAAAGCGCGAGAGGATGCGGCTCATGGCCAGGAACATCAGGACCTCCGCCACCACCCCTAGGGCCCACAGCAAACCGATCACGCCACGGCTGTAGCCCAGGTGTTCAAGGTGCAGAGTGAGAAAGGTGTAATAGGGGCCATGGCTCATCTGCATCAATGCCACACAGGCATAGAACGCCAGCACGCCGGGGTTGCGTAACTGCCGCACAAAGCCGTCCCCGGCCAGACGTTGGCCGTGGTTGGCGGGCTGCGCATTCGGCACCCACAGGCTGGCGCCGATGATACCGGCCATGATCACCACGACCACCACCGGGTAGATGTCCACGCTCAGCCAGTCGAACAGCCGGCCCATGATCACGACGGTAAGGATAAAGCCGATGGAGCCCCACAGGCGGATCTGGCTGTAGCGCGCCGTCTGGCGCTGCAGATGAGCCAGGGTGATCACTTCGAACTGCGGCAGCACCGCGTGCCAGAAGAACGCATGCAGGGCCATGACCAGGGCCAGCCAGGCGTAGGTTTTGCTGACGAAAATCAACGAGAAACTCAACAGCGTGCACACCGCGCCGAACCGCACGATGGCCAGGCGGCGGCCGGTGTAGTCGCCCAGCCAGCCCCAGAGGTTGGGCGCCACGCAACGCATCAGCATGGGAATGGCCACCAGCTCGCCAATACGCGCGCTGGAGAAGCCCAAGTGATCGAAATACAGCGCCAGGAACGGCGCCGTCGCCCCGAGCAGGGCGAAGTAGAACAGGTAGAAACTGGAGAGGCGCCAATAAGGGAGGGCTGTCACTGTCAGCCCGTCACAGCTGGCCCAGCACCGGCGTACTCACCTGCACATCGGCATTCTGACCACGATTGCGCAGCAGGTGGTCCATCAGCACGATAGCCATCATCGCCTCGGCAATGGGTGTGGCGCGGATGCCGACGCACGGGTCGTGGCGGCCCTTGGTAATCACGTCGACCGGGTTGCCGTGCACATCGATCGAGCGGCCCGGCGTGGTGATGCTCGATGTGGCCTTGAGCGCCAGGTGCGCAACGATCGGCTGGCCCGAGGAGATGCCACCGAGGATGCCGCCGGCGTTGTTGCTGAGAAACCCCTGCGGGGTCATCTCATCGCGATGCTCGGTGCCGCGCTGGGCCACGCAGGCGAAACCGGCACCGATTTCCACGCCCTTGACCGCGTTGATGCTCATCAGCGCGTGGGCCAGTTCGGCGTCGAGACGGTCGAAGATCGGCTCGCCCAGGCCCGGCTTCACGCCCTCGGCCACAACGGTGATCTTCGCACCGACCGAGTCCTGGTCGCGGCGCAGCTGGTCCATGTAGGCTTCCAGCTCCGGCACCTTGTCCGGGTCGGGGCAGAAGAAGGCGTTGTCTTCGATGCTGTCCCAGGTCTTGAACGGGATCTCAATCGGGCCGAGCTGGCTCATGTAGCCACGAATGACGATGCCCTGGGCCGCCAGGTATTTCTTGGCGATGGCACCGGCCGCCACGCGCATCGCGGTTTCACGGGCCGAACTGCGGCCGCCGCCACGGTAGTCGCGCTCGCCGTATTTGTGATGGTAGGTGTAGTCGGCATGGGCCGGGCGAAACAGGTCCTTGATCGCCGAGTAGTCCTTGGACTTCTGGTCGGTATTACGGATCAGCAGGCCGATGGCGCAGCCGGTGGTGCGGCCTTCGAACACCCCGGAGAGAATCTCGACTTCGTCGGGTTCCTGGCGCTGGGTGGTATGGCGGCTGGTGCCGGGCTTGCGGCGGTCCAGATCACGCTGCAGGTCTTGCACAGACAGCTCGAGGCCGGGCGGGCAGCCGTCGACAATGGCGACCAACGCCGGGCCATGGCTTTCGCCCGCGGTGGTGACTGTGAACAGCTTGCCGAAGGTGTTGCCGGACATGCGGAGCGCTCCGTGAAATCAGTTGAATCAAGTCAACCGTAATAACTTAAGGCGGCCAGTATACGCAGGCTAACCGACTAGTTCATCCTCGAAACCTTACCGGTAGACATTGGTCCAACCGGCACCTCTCCAATGATGGCGCGATGATGCTGCGAGTTCTGCTGTTCACCCTCACCCTGTTTACCGTCGCGGCCCAGGCCGCCTCCCCCGTCGTGCTGCAACGGCCCATCAGCCTGGACACCGGCAGCGGCGAGCTGTTTGGCTCGCTGCTGTTGCCGCAGTCCGACCAACCCGTGCCGGTGGTGCTGATCATCGCCGGTTCAGGTCCCACCGACCGCAACGGCAACAGCGCCGACGGCGCGCGCAACGACAGCCTCAAGCGCCTGGCCTGGGTGCTCGCCCGGCACAATATCGCCAGCGTGCGCTATGACAAACGCGGCGTGGCCGCCAGCCTTGCCGCGACCCCGGATGAACGCAACCTGACCCTCGACGCCTACGTGGCCGACGCCGTGGCCTGGGGCACGTTGCTCAAGGCTGACAAGCGCATGGGCCCGTTGATTGTGCTGGGCCACAGCGAAGGCGCGCTGGTTGCCGCCCTCGCTGCGCCGCAGTTGAATCCGGCCGGGGTGATTTCCTTGTCCGGCAGCGCCCGCCCGGTCGACCAGGTGATTCGCCAGCAACTGGCCGATCACCTGCCACCGGCGCTGTTGCTGCGTAGCAACGACATTCTCGACCACCTCAAGGCCGGCCAGGTGGATGACGATGTGCCGCGCCCACTCGAAGGTATTTTCCGACCCAGCGTGCAGCCCTATCTGATCAGCCTGTTTCGCGCCGATCCCTCGGCAGCCTTTGCGCGCTTGAGCATGCCGGCCCTGATCATCCAGGGCACCAACGACATACAGGTCGGCGTGGACGATGCACGGCAATTGAAAAAGGCCAAGCCCGACGCACAGTTGACCGTGATCGAAGGCATGAACCACGTGATGCGCATCGTGCCCAACAACGTCAAGCAGCAACTGGCGTCCTACAACGATCCGAAATTGCCCCTTGCGGCCGAGTTGGGCGAGCGGATAGTGCGCTTTATCGACGGACTTGCACCCCGTTAAGCGGCCATTGGCCTCCAGTCCTGGAGAAAACGGCCGATAAGCCCAGAGTCGACAGTAAAAAGACTGTCGGCTCGCAGGGCTTGGACAGGATCGCGCCGCATGACAACCACCGAAGCAACACCCGAACCCACCGCTGACATCCCGGCTGAAGCCGAGGCCGCCGCTGCGGCGGCGCTGCCTTGGGCGGACGTACACGCCGAACATTTCAAGATGCTGCGCCTCGCCCCGTTGGCCATCGACCGTGCGACCGGCGCGCGGCCCTTGCGGTTTGTACAGTTCGGTTACGCCGAGCGCCATGATTCGCATCACAGCCTGTTGCGCCTGGTCATCCAGTTGCCCGGCCAGCGCGTTCGGCGCGAGCAGAACACCCTGGATATCTGGGTGGACCACGATAAACATCGCGTGCACTTCGGCCCGGGCAACAGCCTGGAAATCGAACCGGCCAACCGTGGCCTCGGCCGCTTCCTGGTGGCCCAGGCCGCCGCATGGGCCAAGAAGAAGTGGTCACACTACCGCGTCGATGGCGTCGACCTGGCCAACAAGGACGCGCTCAACGAAGCCACGCGCCTGCGCCGCGATCACTTCCTGCGCGTCCAGGGTTTTGACGTGGCCTATGCCGACGTGCAACACCTCAAGGGCAACGTACAGCCGGGCAAAGTCAGCGATGTACTGGACAGCTGGAACACCGAGAAAGTGCAATTCGTGGAAATCCTCGAAGCTGCGCAGATGCTGCAACAGGCCGAGCAGAACCTGGCCGAGCAGGAAGTGAAGCTGCGCAAGGAAGAGGAAAAGGTGCTCAAGTTCAAACGCGAGGACAGCGGGCTGCGCTTTACCATCACCTGCCTGGTGGCATTTACCGTGTTTCAGGCGGGGCTGTTGATCTGGATTGCCACGCACCGTTAACAGATTGAAATACCACCAATGTGGGAGAGGGCTTGCCCCCGATAGCCATAGGTATCTACACAACTCTGTAGCGCTCAACCGTAACCACGATGCGAAGCGAGTCGCTCTTGACCTTGATCTTGATCTGCTTTTGATCCTAGGCGCCCCGTTAAACCACGCTGGCCGAACGCAGGCTTGAATCCGTGGGTAACCCGGCAGGACGCCGG
>NZ_CVTX01000172.1:25909-58431 GCF_900005715.1 Pseudomonas sp. 34 E 7 | reverse complement strand
CCACAGTTGGGCCAGGATCGACACAAAATCCTGGTCGGCTCTGAGGCCGCCATCGGGAGCAAGCCCCCTCCCACAGTTGGGCCAGGATCGACACCAACATCCTGGTCGGCCCTGAGGCCGCCATCGGAGGCAAGCCCCCTCCCACATTGACCGAGTTAAACGCGGGCGGCGAAGATTGCCTGATGCTGGCGGCACTGCTCAGCCGTGAGCATGAACACCCCATGTCCACCCCGCTGGAAGTCCAGCCAGGCGAAATCCACTTCCGGGTACAGCGCTTCAACATGCACTTGGCTGTTGCCCACTTCAACGATCAGCAAACCCTTCTCGGCCAGGTGGTCCGCCGCTTGGGCCAGCATCCGCCGTACCAGGTTCAAGCCGTCGTCACCGCAAGCCAGGCCCAGCTCAGGTTCGTGCTGGTATTCATCCGGCATATCGGCGAAGTCTTCGGCGTCCACATACGGCGGATTGGACACAATCAGATCGAAGCGCTGACCCGGCAGCCCGTCAAAGCCGTCGCCCTGCACGGTATAGACGCGCTCATCGACGCCGTGGCGCTCGATGTTCTGGTTGGCCACTTCGAGGGCTTCGAAGGACAAGTCACCCAGCACCACCTCGGCCTCGGGGAATTCGTAGGCACAGGCGATGCCGATGCAACCGGAGCCGGTGCACAAGTCGAGAATGCGCGCCGGCGGCTGGGCCAGCCAGGGTTCGAAGCGGTTTTCGATCAACTCGCCAATCGGTGAGCGCGGAATCAGCACGCGCTCGTCAACGATAAACGACATGCCGCAGAACCAGGCCTCCTTGAGCAAGTAGGCCGTGGGCACGCGGTCATGGATGCGCCGATGCAGCAAACGCTGCACATGGGAAATTTCCTCTTCTTCCAAATTGCAGTCCAGGTAGCTGTCAGCAATTTCCCATGGCAGATGCAGGGCGCCGAGCACCAGTTGCCGGGCTTCGTCCCAGGCATTGTCGGTGCCGTGGCCAAAAAACAGGTCTTCCCCATGGAAACGGCTGACAGCCCAACGGATATGGTCGCGCAAAGTGCGCAGGCGGGAAGTGATCACGGGGCAGACTCCTGGAAAAAACGACTGGCGATTCTAACAGCGTTCATCTGTACCGACGATGTACGAAATACCGCTGCCGCATGTCGGATTTCATCCAAATCCCCCCTAATGACTTAAACAAGCCACCCCCTTGACATGGCTGCACGCCAGCAACGGCGTACCTTACGCGGGTAGCGATTCACAGAACCGCTCAGCCAGTGGACAATGGCGCAAAAGCCCCCCTGACAGGAGCCCCAGAATGTCCGTTCCAAAGACGATGTTTCAAATCAGCGGTCGTGGTTACGCAGCTGCCAACCTTGCCCATGCGACCCTCGTGATCATCGACGCCCAGAAGGAATACCTCAGCGGCCCACTCGCCCTCTCGGGCATGGACGCGGCGGTCGGCAACATCAAGCAACTGGTGACCGCTGCGCGCAACGCCGGACGCCCGATCGTGCATGTGCGCCACCTGGGCACCGTCGGCGGCCTGTTCGATCCGCAAGGCGAGCGCGGCGAATTCATCCCTGGCCTTGAGCCTGAAGGCGACGAAACCATTATCGGCAAGCTGCTGCCCAGCGCCTTTCACGGCACCGGCCTGGAGAAACACCTGCAGGACCTGGGTTCGCTGGACCTGATCGTCTGCGGATTCATGAGTCATTCAAGCGTCAGCACCACGGTACGTGCCGCCAAGAACCTCGGCTTTCGCTGCACCCTGGTGGAAGATGCCTGCGCGACACGCGACTTGCCCTGCAAAGGTGGCGTGCTCAGTGCCGAACATGTGCAGCAAACCGAAATGGCCATCATGGCCGACAACTTCGCGACCCTGGCGTTGACCAAAGATCTGATCTGATCGTCTCTGTGATGAGCGGTGTGCCCATGTTCATTGCCCCGCTCATCCGCAAGGCCTGCTCATTTCGCGCATTTGCCCCGGGCACAGGAACAACCTGTGTATCTTCCGGTCGAAGGGCCGATACCCTGGAGGAAAGGTCGGAATGAAGATATCCGATGGTTTTGATGCTCGTCGCTTGCGCCCCAAGGGCCCGAGCAATTGGCGTCTGCGCCTGGTGGCGGGCATTGCCGCGCTGCTGGCGATCGTAGGTCTGCTGTTGGCTGGCGCTGGTGGCGCCGGTCTGTTTGGGCATTCGCCGGCACTCGGCGAGCTGAATGCCAGCCCTGGCGGTTCAGCGATCCTGCTGGGGATCGGCCTGTTGGTGCTGTGGTTGGGGGTATGGCTGTGGCGCCGCAGCCGTCGGAAAATGCGCCAGCCGTTGTCGTTGAATATCGCCTCGCACCTGATGAAAAAGCACGACTAATGGCGCTTGGATAGTATTCGACGCGCCGCAGCCGCCGCGATTTAGGTAAACTGCCCGCCCTTCGCGGAGGCTGACATGCAAGACGACGACTTTTCCCTGTTCAAGAACGAGCTGCGCGGCGTCAAGCCGATCAAGCACGACCGCGCCGACACCGGCAAACCCAAGGCTGACCGGGCGCAAATCGCCAAGCTGCGCCAGGCCGCCACCGTGCGCACCGATGCCACCACCGTGGATGGCTTGTCGGATCAGTTCGTGATCGACGTCGGCCCCGAAGATGAATTGATGTGGGCCCGCGATGGGGTGCAGGAAAGCCAGATGCGCAAGCTCAAGGCCGGCCAGATCCCGTTCGAGGGCAGCCTCGACCTGCACGGCATGACCGTGGAAAAAGCGCGGGAAACCCTATGGGCCTTCCTCGCCGAAGCCACCAAGTTCGAAATCCGCTGCGTGCGAGTCACCCACGGCAAGGCCGTGCGGCTGGACGGCAAGCGGCCGATGATCAAGAGCCACGTCAATACCTGGCTGCGTCAGCACACCCAGGTGCTCGGCTTTACCTCCTGCCAGGCCCGCCACGGCGGGGCCGGCGCGGTGTATGTGATGCTCAAGCGCACCATGATGGAGGGGCGCGACGAGTAACCAATAAAAAGCCCAGCACTCAGGCTGGGCTGTCAATCAGGAGGACGGGGCTTTTATTCGCCGGCGAACTCCCTAGCTTTTTTCTCTCTTGCCAGTGAGATGACGGCTTTTTGCATCGTGATTGCAGTATTGGCTGCGCTTCGATAGACCGCCCGCCTCTCCTCTACCGAACAGCTTCGGAAAAAGTCGGACATGGTTGTGGAAGGATATTTTTCTATTGCGTCCGTAATTTCGCCTTTCATGAGGCTACTCCGGTCAATATTTGCTCAAGTTGTTCAGGATGGTAGGGCTGCCTGACCAGTTCGTCAATTTCGTCAGTTGAAAGGTCGATGCCAATCTCGGCGTCGTTCCCATCAGTATTCTTGAGAATCACATCGACCTGGATTTTTTCCAGAAACTCGCGCTTCAATTGGCACACCGTCGCCTTGGATGCATAGAACTGGCGAACGAATTCCACGCAAGGGATGTTCCTGCCTTCAACGGCTTCCCGTGCAAGCACAAATTCCCATGCCAGCTCCGGCTTTTGATACACATACATGATTTGCACTGAGCGGTGTTTCTTGCCGAGCGCACGCTGGATGTTTTTTCGCGCAACGTCGAGATTCGCGAGAGTCCCATCCAGAAGAAATGACTGTCGCTGCTGATAAACGAGGTCGATGGCCCGCTCCACCATAATGGTTACGCCGCGCTGAAACAGGCTCTAATTCGCACCGTTATACTCAGGAAAATAATCCCTGAAGTCGTCAGGGTCGATACGAAGCGTTTTGGCCCCATGCGCCTCCATCAGATTGACAAAGGACTTCGAGACCTCAGTCTTACCGGCGCCAGGAGAACCCGCCATAAAAACCGAGACGGGATATTCTTCACCGGGATAGCGAGTCAAGCAGGCCAAATCCCTGGCAATTCGTGTGCGATTCGCCTTGGCGAAGCCAACGGCACGCTCTGCGATACTTCGTTCCCGTGGCGTCATCACATACTCCTCACTGGAGGCCGACTTTAACATCGGCTTCGTGCGGGAATACACCTGTCGCCGTACCTACGCTACTATGTGCGCCAATCACCAGCGCACACTGCGATATCCGCGCGGTAATAACGCTTCATATTGGTACAGGCATACACCGTACCGCTCTGAAACCCATACGGAAACAGTCCTGTGACATTGGAACAAAACTACACCGCGATTCTCGGCCAACTCGGCGAGGACGTCTCCCGCGAGGGTCTGCTCGACACGCCAAAGCGTGCCGCCAAGGCAATGCAGTACCTCTGCCGCGGTTATGAACAGACGCTCGAAGAAGTCACCAATGGCGCCTTGTTCAGCTCCGACAACAGCGAAATGGTGCTGGTCAAGGACATCGAGTTGTACTCGCTGTGCGAACACCACCTGCTGCCGTTTATTGGCAAGGCCCACGTGGCGTACATCCCGAGCGGCAAAGTGCTGGGCCTGTCGAAGGTCGCGCGGATCGTCGATATGTATGCGCGTCGCCTGCAGATCCAGGAAAACCTCAGCCGCCAGATCGCCGATGCGGTGCTGGAAGTGACCGGCGCCCTCGGCGTAGCGGTGGTGATCGAGGCCAAGCACATGTGCATGATGATGCGCGGTGTGGAAAAACAGAACTCGTCGATGATTACATCGGTGATGCTCGGTGAGTTCCGTGAAAACGCGGCCACCCGCAGCGAATTTCTCAGCCTGATCAAGTAAACGGCTGTGCAGCAAAAAGCCGGCGTTCATCGCCGGTTTTTTTTCGTCCGTAAAATTCAGGTAAGCTGCGACCCCTTCTCCATGGGCAAGAGGCTTTCAGCCATGTTCGTCAAAGCACTTCGAGTAGGCCTCGGCCAGATCATCATCGCCGGCGACTTCCTGACCCGTCCGCGCAAAAAGCAGCGGCCCGCCGAACAACAGGCGCAGGTGAATGAAGCGGCCAAAGGCCTGACCCTGTATCAGTTCCATGCCTGCCCGTTCTGTGTGAAGACCCGTCGTACCCTGCATCGCCTGAATGTGCCGGTGGCGCTCAAGGACGCGAAAAACAATGCGCAGGATCGCCAGACTCTGCTGGAGCAAGGCGGCAAGATCAAGGTGCCGTGTCTGCGCATCGAAGACAACGGCCAGACTACCTGGATGTATGACTCAAAGGTGATCATTGATTACCTGGACAAGCGCTTCGCCGCGATCTGACAAACCTGCGCAGATCCATTGTGGGAGGGGGCTTGCCCCCGATGACGTCGGCCCAGCAAACACTGATGTTGGTTGACCCACCGCTATCGGGGGCAAGCCCCCTCCCACAGGGAATCTGCGCTAACTGACTGGCATTAGGGCAAGCCCCTCCCACATTCAGTTCGCTGTTGGCAACTCCAGGTCCAGCAACGCCGACCCAAGACATTTGCCATGGGCATCCAGCGCCAGCGAGCGGGTCACGCCGCCGCGCAGGATGCCCGGCAACACAAAATTCAGCGCCTGCACATTGGGCAGTTCATAACGCCGGACCGGCGCAGCGCCGGGCTCCAGCAAATCGGCAAAGAACTCGGCCACGCGCTCGGCCGTCAGTTGTTCGCACAGCCACGGATAGTCTTCGGCGCGATAGGCAATGATCGAGATGTTCGACGTGTCGCCCTTGTCCCCGGTGCGGGAATGGGCCAGCGTGTGCAGTTTCATCCTTCAATCCTCGGTTTGACGTCGCCACGGGGCAATAACAACGACGCCACCGCCACCACCTGGCGCACGCTCTTGCTCGCTCCCCCACCGCCGGCCGGGCCGTTGGTGTAGAGGGTTTCCACTTCGTTACCGACGCGCACGGCGTCACCGCGATCCTCACAACGAGCAGCGACGCGCAGGCGCACCTCCCAGGGCTCAACGTGGCTGCGCGGCCCGTGCAATGAGTCCATGCCGATCAACTCGGCGCGTACGTCCTGCATCTTCACGCCGGTCAGCTCCAGACGCTTGAGCACTACATCCCGCGCCAATTGCGCCCGTGCGACAGCGCCCGGACCGCCGTAGGACATCTGCCCCTCACCGATCCAGCCGTCCAGATAACCGACGCTGACCTTCAGCTGTTCAGGCCGGGCACGACCGTCGGCACCCTGGGCACGCACCCGATCAATGCCCTCCTCGACAAAGCCCACCCGTGAAAAGTCGGCCGTGACATCCGGGGTCAGATACGCTTGCGGGTCGTGCACTTCGTAGATCAATTGCTCGCTGCAGGTGGCGCGGCTGACCTGTCCACCGGAGCCCGCCACCTTGGTGATCAAGGCATGTCCGTCGGCGTCGACCTCGGCCAATGGAAAGCCCAGGCGTGCCAGGTCATCCACATCCTTGCGGCCTGGGTCGGCGAAATAACCACCGCTGACCTGCCCCGCACACTCGAGCAAATGCCCGACCAGGGTGCCCCTGCCCAGGCGCTGCCAATCGTCGGCGGCCCAGCCGAATTCAAACATCTGCGGCGCGAGAAACAATGACGGGTCGGCCACACGCCCCGTAATCACTACATCGGCGTCAGCGCGCAGGGCCTCAAGGATGCCCTCCACGCCCAGGTAGGCATTCGCCGAAACCAGCCGTTCACCCAGTGCGCCCACGGTCTGGCCGTTGTCCAGCCACTGCTCGGGCCGCAACGCCTGCAACACGTCGTCGCCCACCACGGCCACCACCTTGAGGTTCACCCCCAGTTCACCGGCAATGCGCCGCACTTCGGCGGCGGCCGACACCGGGTTGGCCGCGCCCATGTTGGTGATCACGCGCAGACGACGGCGGCCCGGTTGCCGCCCGACGAAGGGCAGCACCCGCTGCATGCGCTCACTCAACAAGGGGTCGTAGCCGCCTGCCGGATCGCTGATACGCGCCTGTTGCGCCAGGGCAATGGTGCGTTCGGCCAGGCATTCGAACACCAGGTAATCCAGGTCGCCCTGTTCGGCCAGTTCCACGGCGGGTTCGATACGGTCACCGGAGTAGCCGGCGCCGGCGCCGATGCGCAAGGTTTTCATCTCAGATAACTCCTCTTAGATAACGCCCAAAAGCAGCGCGGTCAGGGTCATCAGCACCGACGCGGCAAACAGAAAAGGAATGGTGAAGCGCTGGTGATCGGCCAGTTCGATCTTGCACAGGCCCACCAGCAGGAAGGTCGCGGGGGTCAACGGGCTGACCGGGAAACCGGTGGTGTGCACACCCAGCAACGAGGCCTGGGCCACTTGCAGCGGGTCGACGCCCAGCGCCTTGCCGACTTCGGCGATCACCGGCATCACGCCGAAATAGTAGGAATCGGGATCGAACAACATGCTCAACGGCATGGAAATAAAGCCGACCACCGCCGGGATCAACTTGCCATGGCCGGCGGGAATCTGCGCCACCGCCACTTCGGCAATCGCCTTGAGCATGCCGGTGCCTTGCATGATGCCGGTGAACACGCCGGCGGCGAGCAAGATACTGGCCATGGTCAGGGCGGTTTTGGCATGGGCGTCGATACGCGCGCGCTGGGCGTCGACATTGGGGTAGTTGATGCACAGCGCGACCACGGTGCCGAGCATGAACATCACCACCGGGTCGACCCAGCCGGCGATCATCACCACCATCACCAGCAGAGTGAGCATCAGGTTGACCCAGAACAGCCGTGGACGGCGCAGCTTGATATCGTCGTCACTGAGCACCCGTTGCGGCACCGCGTCGACGCTGGAACCGGCGCCCAGGCCCAGGCGTTTTTCTTCCCGATGACCCAGCCACCAGGCGCAGGCGAACACAAAGATCAGCCCGACGATCTGCACCGGGATCAGCGGTTGGAACAGGTCCGCCACCGGCACATGCAACGCCGCGGACGAGCGCAGCACCGGCCCGGTCCACGGCAGGAAGTTGACCCCGGCGGCCATCGCACAGACGCAGGCCAGGATGCGCTTGTCGATGCCCAGCCGGGTGTACAACGGCAACATCGCCGGCACCGTCACCAGAAAGGTCACCGCGCCGGAGCCGTCCAGGTGCACCAGCAGCGCCAGGGTCGCGGTGCCGACGACAATCCGTGTAGGACGCGTGCCGACCGTGCGCAGGATGCGATCAATGATCGGGTCGAGCATGCCGGCGTCGGTCATGATCCCGAAGAACAGGATCGCAAACACAAACATGCCAACGACCGGGGCGACGTTCTTGATGCCAGTGATGATGAACCCGCTGGTTTGCAGGCCGAACCCACCGATCAACGCGGCGATGATCGGCAAGGCAATCAGGGCCACCAGGGGCGAGAGACGCTTGCTCATTACAGCGGCGAGCAGGCAGAGGATGGTAATGACGCCCAGGGTTGCAAGCATGGGGTACTCCAGAGCGGCCTTGGTGGCCGGTTATTGTTTTCCCTGGAGTATTGGAAGCGGGTTAGTCTTTGTAAATTGGAATATTCGGCATAGCACGTTCGGAAAAACAAAACGAAGTGACCTCATGAAAAATAGCATCCAGCACATCCAGGCCTTCCTCGCTGTCGCCCGTACCGGCAGTTTCACCAAGGCCGCCAACGAGCTGCATCTGTCTCCGTCAGCCCTCACCGTGCAGGTGCAACAACTGGAAGACTGGCTGGGCGTCGCCCTGCTCGACCGCAGCCCGCGCCACGTGAGCATCACCGCCGCCGGCCAGGAGGCGCGTGGCCCCATGGAAAAATTGCTGCTGGACCTGGACAACATCGTCACCGGCTCGCGTGACCTCGCCGCCCTGCGCCGGGGTGTGGTCACCCTCGCCGCCCTGCCCTCGGTGTGCGCCGGCAGCCTGCCGCCGGTGTTGCGCTTGTTTCGCGAGCGCTTCGCCGGGATTGAAGTGCGCCTGCATGACCTGGTGGCCCATCGCATTCATGCCCAGGTGCGTTCCGGCGAGGTGGATTTCGGCATCGGCGTGAGTGCGCGCCTGAGTCATGGCCTGGACTTCGTGCCGGTGTTGAATGACCGGCTGTGCGCGTTTGTGCCATTGAACCATGGACTGACGCGCTATCGGTCACTGACCCTGGCGCAATTGGCAGACCAACCGATCATCCTGACCGGACGCGACAGCAGCGTGCGCGAGCAAGTAGACGCGCTGTTCGACCAGACACGACTGACGCTGAACGCGGGCATGGAAGCCAACTACATGTCGACGGTATTGGCGTTGGTGCGCCAAGGGTTGGGGATCAGTGTGCTGCCGGAGTCGGCGGCGGACAGCCTGGAGGGGTTGCAGCGGATCACGATCGATCATCCTGGAGTGAACCGGGAGATCGGGTTGATCACTCGCAGTGGGATGGCGTTAAGCCCGGCAGCACAGCGCTGCTTTGACCTGCTAAATAAAGAGTTATCTGACTCACCATTGAGCTAAATGGTCGCAGAGGGCTTGGCGATCACCACCCTCTGTAGGAGCGAGCTTGCTCGCGAAAAACTCACAGGCACCGCGTTCATTCAGGAAGCACGCGTTATCGTTGACGTTTTTCGCGAGCAAGCTCGCTCCTACATCAGGGCTTGCCCCCACCTTTTGATTGCATGATCAGTCCAGCATCGGGACATGCCGAGGATGACTGGCCACCCGCTGCAGCCACGCCTGCACCGCCGGATACGGCGCCAGATCAAACCCGCCTTCATGGGCCACATGGGTGTAGGCATACAACGCGATATCGGCAATCGAATAGTGCTCGCCCACCAGATACGGCGTGGCTTGCAGCTGGCGCTCCATCACCCTCAACGCCTTGTAACCGCCCTTGTGGCTCGTCTTGTATTCCTCAAGACGATCCTGCGGCATGTTCAGGTAAAACTGGATAAACCGCGCCACGGCAATATACGGTTCGTGGCTGTATTGCTCGAAGAACTGCCACTGCAACACTTGGGTACGCAAGCGCGGCTCGCTGGGCAGGAAGTCGCTGCCATCGGCGAGAAAGTTGAGGATCGCGTTGGACTCCCACAGGCAGGTACCGTCTTCCAGCTCCAGCACCGGGATCTTGCCGTTGGGATTCTTCGCCAGGAACTCAGGGGTCTGGGTGTCGCCCTTGAGAATATCGATATCGATCCATTGGTACGGGATGCCCAACAGGTTGAGCATCAATTTGATCTTGTAGCAGTTGCCCGATTTGTAATCGCCATAAACCTTGTACATGGGCTCCCCTTATGCCGCTTGACGCGCCCGAAACGAACGCCTGCGCCCACAAAGTGCGGCTATCCACGGTTTGTTTCAAGGCGCTGCGCAGAATAAATCCGTCCGACTGCCGTGGTGGACGGCCTTTCATCCCTTTCTGCGCAGATAATCGAAAACATTATTTGCTTTATTTGTATACAAAAGCATAATTCGCTTCGTGCGAGTTCCTGACCTATCAGTCAACAAAACTCGCCGGTACCTCAAAGCGCTGCTGCCCACTCATGTGACCGGCGCTGGAAATAACAATAAAACGATTGAGGAGTACGCGCTGTGGATAGCCGCAAAACCGAAGCCCCCACCCTGGACCTCAGCCCGCCGCACCACGGCTGGCTCGAACGCCTGTTCAAACTGCGCTTGCATGGCACCACAGTGAAGACCGAGCTGATCGCCGGCCTTACCACCTTCATCACCATGGCCTACATCATCTTCGTCAACCCCAACATCATGGCCGATGCGGGCATCGACCATGGTGCGGCGTTCGTCGCCACCTGCATCGCCGCCGCGCTGGGCTGCCTGTTGATGGGCCTGTACGCCAACTGGCCGGTGGGCCTGGCACCGGGCATGGGCCTGAACGCGTTTTTCACCTACACCGTGGTTGGCACCATGGGCTACCACTGGGAGACCGCCCTCGGCGCGGTGTTTATCTCCGGCGTGCTGTTCATGATCCTGACCCTGTCGCGCATCCGTGAATGGCTGCTCAACAGTATTCCCGTGAGCCTGCGCCACGCCATGGGCGCCGGGGTAGGCCTATTCCTCGGCGTGATCGGTCTGAAAACCGCCGGGATCATCGTCGACAGCCCGGCGACCCTGATCAAGCTTGGCTCCCTGCACGAGCCCGCGCCGTTGCTGGCGGCGGTGTGTTTCCTGCTGATCGCCATTCTCAGCTATCACCGCGTGTTCGGCGCCATCCTCATCAGCATCATCGCCGTCACGTTGGCCGGCTGGGGCCTGGGCCTGGTGCATTACAACGGCATTCTCTCCACCCCACCGAGCCTGGCGCCGACCTGGATGGCCATGGACGTGATGGGTGTGTTCAATGTGAGCATGATCAGCGTGGTATTCGCCTTTCTTTTTGTACACATGTTCGACACCGCAGGTACACTGATGGGCGTTGCGCAACGTGCTGGCCTGGTGAACGCCGATGGCAAGATCGACAACCTGTCCCGCGCGCTGAAGGCCGACAGTGCCTCCAGTGTATTCGGCGCCATGGTCGGCGTACCGCCCGTGACCAGCTACGTGGAAAGCGCCGCCGGTGTGGCAGCCGGTGGCCGTACCGGGCTGACGGCGGTAACGGTGGGCGTGCTGTTTGTGGCGGCGATGTTCTTCGCGCCGCTGGCCGGCATGATTCCCGCCTACGCCACCGCCGGCGCGCTGATCTACGTGGCAATGCTGATGATGGCGAGCATGGCGCATATCAACTGGGATGAAGCCACCGACAGCATTCCGGCGATCGTCACCGCGATCATGATGCCGCTGACGTTTTCGGTCGCCGACGGCATTGCGCTGGGGTTCATCACCTATGTGGCGCTGAAGGCCGGCACCGGCAAGTACCGCGAGATTTCCGTCAGCCTGTGGGTGTTGTGCGCGATTTTCATTGCGAAGTTCGTATTTTTATAAAAGGAGCAAATGATGACCCTGGATACCTGGCTGCTGTTCAGTGGGGCTGCATTGATCGTGATCCTGATTCCAGGGCCACTGTCGCTGCTGATGATCAGCAACAGCCTCAACTACGGCCTGCGCCGCTCGTACCCGGCGTTTTTGGGCGGAGTGTTTGCGTCGATCTGCCTGTTGAGTGCTTCGGCCTTGGGTCTGGGGGCCTTGTTGCTGGCCTCGGAACAGCTGTTCAGTGCCTTGAAAATCGTCGGCGCGGCCTATCTGTTTTATCTCTCCTGGCAGAGCTGGCAGCAATCGCGCCAACCGAACCGGGGCGCCGTAATGCCTGCGGCCACGGCAACACCCCGGTTCCGCACGCTATTTGGCCGGGCCTTTGTCCTGGGTGCCAGCAACCCTAAGGACATTCTGTTTTTCGCGGCCTTCCTGCCGCAGTTTCTCAATAGCCAGCAGGCTTTCCTGCCACAGTTGTTGACCATGATCGCCACCTGGACGGTGCTCGACCTGCTGTGCAAGCTGGCCTACGGCCTGGGTGCCCATGGCGCAGCGCGTTACTTGCGCAGCGGTTCGGGCCAGAGCTGGTTCAACCGTATCAGCGCCGCGCTGTTCGGCGGCGCCGGGGCGGTATCGCTGATTAATCGATAGGGACCAGTTTGATGAAGTAAACGCTTGGAGGCACTTCCCCAAAGGTAGGCCACTGAATGCCCGCCATTATCCGAACCAGACGATTTTCCTGCAGTGCGGTTTTCACCTCGACGGGTAATGACGGGTCTGCGTGGAACCAGCGATTATCAAGCCTGGCACCGATTTTGATGCTGCCCTTTTCAACCCACTGGAAGGCCACGTAATACAGTTGGGTTGGAGAGTTGGGATGGGTAGCGATCAATTCCTGTACGGTTTTTTTCCCGTAGCGTGTCACCGAGATATCCCGAAAATCGAAGCCCTGCGACGTCAGCACTGCCTTGACTGCCGCGATTTGCGCAGTCTGCCTATCGGCCACAACCGCTTTACCACCGCGCTGGAGCTTAGGGTCTGGCCTGACCGTGAAGTCTACCCGCGTGAAACCAGGCGCCTTGCCATCGTAACCGATGTGTATGAACTCTCGATCCAGATCGTGAGGACGCAATAGGCGCAGCAAATCATCCGTCTGGCCTGGCTTGGCAGGGCGTGTGGGTAGCCAATCGTCGATCGCCGCACGCACGTTGAGCATATGACCGGCCGTTGCCGGGCGCTTTGGACCTGATAACTCAATCACCCTCTCGACGGTGAATGCCCGGCTATGGCGGGTCATGGTGGGGAAGGACGAACTCACGTAGTCCGTCAAAGGCCTGTCGAACAGTGGGGCATGGACCCGCCATTCACGGGCTTGAACATATGACACCGGAAGAGGCTGCTCAAGCAGCGCCGTCGTCGTCCAGCGCTCAATGTCCACCCCCGCCAACGAAACCAGCGGCTCATTTTTGTAAATAAACTGAATGCCATTCGATGGAGCCGAATTGCCCTCGGGAAGCAGCCTGAAATAACTGCTCGCCGGATCCATCAGGCCGGAATTGGGGGGAGCCGCCCGAAGGACATTGTGAGGGTATCCGCGCGCATCCTGCGCAATATGGAACACCCCGGCAGACGGAGAATGCGATATCGGCCCTACCTCATGAGGTGGAATGCGCCACTGCTGCCAATGGGTAGCCGTCGAGACTGATTGCAGAATCGTGTTTGGCACAGCATCGCGCGAGGCCCTGGAGGGGTTCCAGTCGGATTGCGGCCCAGGCACTCTCCACGGGCTGAGGACGCCGGAACTGGGGCCCGGTTGTGGCGCATCCGCCCCCAGCAGCCATTCATGGGGCTGCTCAATGTGTAGAATCAGCTCATCTTCGCCCTGGCTATTTTTCAGGCGCAGCCCCCGGTCGTTCTCGCGTGTGTATACCCGGTAAACATCTTTACCCTCGCGGATAAACTGCTGGCCCTCTTTCACATACCGACCTTTACCGCCCGGCCCCGCCAGTTCAACGGCCCCGTCCAAACTGCCAAAGGACTGGAAGTGGTTCAGCAGATGAGGTGGTTTGATCGGTGACGGTTTCAGGCCGGCATGTGTACCCGGGAGGATTCGTTGATGACGATGCAAACGCCCCAGAGCGCCACGCGAAACGCGCGCGCCTTTTGAGGAGGGCGCAAAGGATGTCAGCACGTCTATGAATGCCATCATCGTCAAGAACACCACATCCACAGCGTCATGGGCTGACCCGCTGAAATGAAAGCGCCGCGCGGCTAGCAGCATTTCATAAAGGCTGACGCCAACGCCCAGCACCGGGACAAAACCCAGCAGACCGCGAATCGTCGCGTCGCGCTGCTCCCCCAGACGTAGCTCGCGGTAGTGCTCAAGTGCTTGGGAAGACTGGGATTGGGCTTGGGTACGACGTTGCAGATCGAACACCTGCGCATGGGCCAACAACGCCATGGCATTACCCGAGTGGGTGGGTGCAGCCGCTAACCAATGTTCAGGCTGCGACTCAATCTGCTCTTTGATCAACGCCTCGACACTGGCCGGGTCTACCCCCGGCGTCTTTGGCGGGGCCGCGAAAAACTTCACGATCTCAGTAAACGCACTATAGAAGGCGGGCAGGACTGGCTGAAGCGAGTGTTGCTCGCGAGGCAGTACCTGCAGGTCTTCACCGGGGTAACTGTCCAGCGCCTGCGCCTCCCAGCCAGGCGCCACCTGACGCGCCAACGCCTTCTGGTTTTCGGGCCGTGCACCCACAAGATTCAAGGCCTTCTGCGCTTCGCCCAAACTGGCATAGGCGACAATCACCTGGCTGGCCGCCGCCATGGGCCAATACACCACACAGAGCCCTGAGGACTGGTCATGAATAAATAACAGGCCGGCGATGTGCCGATCATGTGCCGGGGCAGCATCCATCAGCCGCAGAACCGCCAACTGTAGGTCGAACCCCTCTTTTTTCAGGTCACTTGCCGACCGGGCTGCCATCGCCAGGGTAAACAGACGCTGGGCTTTATCACTCAAGCCTTGCTGGGCTGCAGAGTACAGCTGCATGTGGGCACGCTGTTGCAAAGCCCTATAGATCAGGGCCTGCGAGAGGCCTGGGGACGTGGCCTGAGCAGACGCCGACGGATAAAATGCTTTGATGATCAACTTGTCGTACTCGCCACCCAGATCGAGCGAAGACAGGGTGTCGATCAGATAACGCACGCTCAAGCGCTCTTTCCAGGCCGGCTCCAGCCATTTTGCCCGGTTCAACCGCCAGCGGGTCCAGGGCGCCTTGGGGTCGAGGTTGTGCAACGCCAATTGCAGGAGACTGAAGGTCGTTCGCCGTTGGCTGACGACCATTTTTATATCGCGATCGCCCACTGCGCACTGGCTCGACCAGCTGCACAATTGGGAACTGACATCATCGGGCATATCAAACAGAGGCGTGTCGATATCCAGCTGCGGGCAAACCCCGTCCTGGGTCAATCGCGCAATCAACGCAGTCCGGGCGAATGACTCCAGGCTCGGCAAGTCCAGCCATAGTTTGCGCTCCACCGCAAAGGCATTCGTCAGATAGCGGCGTGACAACCGTCTGTAGTGCTTTCGCTTACGGGTTGAAGCACTACCCAACCACGACGGGAGTTTTTTGGCCTGAGTGGCGGCGACCTGCAGCAGGTTGATATTGGCCAGTGCCAGGGTGCGAGCATCATTGGCCGGTACTTGCAGGCACTCGAACAACTCCTGGGCCAGCAACATACGGCTTAACTGCGGATCGCTCACCTCACTGAACAACCGAACACCCGTGCCCACAAGCTTGTTCAACGCAGCGTAATGTTGCATCAGTTTAATGAACAGGTCCTTGAGCATCGTGCGCTTGATGGCCTCGTAGCTCACTCCCAATGGCGTGTCCTTGGGCACCCCATGGACCCAGCGCCGCGCCGCCGCGCGGTGATCACGCCCGATGCAGCGCCACAACACGGAGCCATCGCGGCTTTTCAGGCTGGCATTCAGGCCCTTGGCAAAAGCGTTCAAGTTATCAAAGGGCACAAGCCCGCCGTACAGGCCCGTCACGTATAACAACACTGAGTGTGGCCGATCAGGGTAAGCCTGGGCCTCATGGGTGGTCACGAGCAACGCGCCCAGCAACGGGTACGAAGGGCCGGACTCGCTGCCGACGGTTACCTGCAATACACAGGTATCCGTTGCGTTGTCGCCGGGGACCCAAGACTCACTCAACACCGTGTTCAATCGCTTCAGGTGCGCGGCAGGCAATAGGCTCAACTGCTGCAGCATCTGGGCTTCCAGAAGCAAAGCCCGGCCCAGGGCCGTCCCCACCAATGAACCGCGATTAGACGTACCCAAAGGCTGCTCAAGCCAGAACGCCTTCTGAAACATGCGCCCGTGCGGGCCATGAGCCCACTGACTCGCTGCACTCACGTGTTCCTGCCAACGCTGTTCAAGGCTCAAGAAGTCTTGATAAGGCTGGCTGCTTTTGCCCATATCCGTCGGATCCAACAACGCCATCAGGCCTTTTTCGTAACGTTTGAGTTGCGCTTCACGGGTCTTGAAGGCGAGGTCCGAGGTCAGGCTTGCACACACAATCTCATGGCTACGGCGCTGACGATCCCATTCCGGCAAGGCGTCCAGGGCCTTTCCCAGCAACAGGCTGCGTGCCAGCCTGCGGCGGCCCTTTTCGATGAACTTGAGCAAGCGTTTCACATCGGGAGCGCTGAACGTCCCCGCACCTTGAACGCCCACTGCCGCAGGGTTGATCGACAAGGCACAGGCCACCTCGTTATCCCACTGCCCCTCCAGCAGCTCGGTCGCACTGGCGAGCAACGCGTCTTCCTGGTGCACACCGATAAGCTGAAGAGTGAACGCCAGGGGCACCGCGCTCGCCATGTCACACAGTTCATGCCAACGACGCAGTGGCAAACACTGCCAAAGCACCTGGCTCAACGGGCCATTGACCAGCATTGGCAAATCACATTGCATTCGGTACCAGGAACTGAACTCGTAAAACTCGCGAGTCAGACCGGGCAGGTAAATCACGTGGGGTGAGTCCCCCGCGATGTCATCACGATAAATATGCAAAGCACCCGGCACAGGCACCAGCGCCTGATTGGTGCCAGGCCACGCCAGTGCGCTCACTTGAATACTTGCCCACTCCCCTCCCGCCCGGCGGCGCGCGTCGGCGCCCGGAATCTCCATGACGTTGCGGACCATGGCGAAGCCGCGATCCGACAGTTGGTAAACACGATGTGCGAGCAGTGCATTCTCGGCGAACAACGACTTTCGCAGCTGCACCCAATGCTGCTTGCGTGTCAGCCAGGATCCATAGGCCAATTGCTGCCAATAATCTCGTTCAGCCGCCTCAATCTGACGGAGCAGTTTCAACGCCTTCACGCGTTCCAGCGCATCCCGGGCGGTAAACGACAACGCCCGTGCAGGTTGGTCCTTGATGCACAATGAAGTGAACTGGTTAATGTTGAGCGGCACAGCAGGCTCAATGAGAAGCGCCAGGGCTTTTTCGGTCAGGCTATTGACCTTCCGGGGAAGGGGCGGCGGTCGGGATTCGGTGAACAGCAGCGTATCGGGGTCCAGAGCGAAGGCCTTGCGTAAGGCCCCGCGGATAATGCCCAGGACCCGCGGCGCACGCCCAACCAAACCTTTCAAGGATTTTGCCGCCTCTCTGGCCCTGGTTTGTGCTTCACACAAGCGATTGATTTCATGACTGGGCTGCGTGACCGCGTTGAGCCGTCGGGTCAACAGTATGCGAATCGCCGCGTCACGCTCCGACTCAGAGGTTTGCGGGTCATCAAAATCAAGCGCTTGGGCCGCGGCGGCCTCAGCGGCCAACCAAGCGGTGTTGTCGGTACTCATGGCAGACTGTTCCGTACAGAAAAGCCGAGCCTAGGCACCTGGGCCGCCAACGGTGCGTTATATAGTTGGGTGGCGCGCAGCCCCGTCAGAATAAAAAAAGCCCGCAGTGTGCGCGGGCGAAAAACCAACGAAGAGCATTGGGGGGGTGAGGCGAGGTGCCGACTCAGCTACCGCGATAAGTGGAGTAGCTGTAAGGGGAAATCAACAGGGGTACATGGTAATGCTCTTGCTCGGCGCTGATGCCGAAGCGTAATACCACCACATCGAGAAAGGCCGGTTCGGGCAACGGCACACCCCGGGCGCGATAGTAATCACCGGCATTGAATTGCAGCTGGTAGACACCGCTGCGGTAGTCGTCGCCTTGCAGCAGGGGCGCGTCGCAGCGGCCGTCGCTATTGGTCACGGCGCTACCCACCAGTTCAAGCTGCGCGCCTTCGACGCGATACAGCTCGACCTTGATCGCGCTGCCGGGGCAGCCGTGTGCGGCGTCCAAAACGTGTGTGGTCAAACGTCCCATGGCGTCATGCGCCTCCCGAAGTCAGTAAAAGAGAATCCGCACTCTTTCAGGGCAGCGAAAAAGCCGGCGATGACCGATTAAGACACTTTCTACAGAAATTGTACACAATAAAATCGACAGCACTCCCCTCCACTGTAGGAGCGAGCTTGCTCGCGAAAAACGCCAACGATAACGCGGACTTTCAGGATAAAAAGTGGCGCCCTCTGGTCTTTCGCGAGCAAGCTCGCTCCTACAGTAGGCTTTTTCATTTTAACCTGACCACTTAGGCAAGTTTCTTGCAGACAGACTGTTCAGAAAAAATGCACAAATGCAGGCTTACAAAGTTTGCGATAAGTTGTATACAATCACTCATCGCTGTGACGCCACCCAGTCTTTCCACTGCCCGGCCGCCACACGCACCTGCTACCACGAACAAGAAGGAAGACTGCAGTGAGCGCTGACTACCCACGCGACCTGATCGGTTACGGCAGTAACCCTCCTCACCCTCATTGGCCGGGCAAGGCACGCATTGCGCTGTCGTTCGTACTCAATTACGAAGAAGGCGGCGAGCGCAATATCCTGCATGGCGACAAAGAGTCCGAAGCGTTTCTCTCGGAAATGGTCTCGGCCCAGCCGCTGCAAGGCGCGCGCAACATGAGCATGGAGTCGCTGTACGAATACGGCAGCCGTGCCGGGGTGTGGCGCATCCTCAAGCTGTTCAAGCAATTCGACATTCCGCTGACCATCTTCGCCGTGGCCATGGCTGCCCAGCGCCACCCGGATGTGATCCGCGCCATGGTTGCCGCCGGCCACGAGATCTGCAGCCACGGCTACCGCTGGATCGACTACCAGTACATGGACGAGGCCCAGGAGCGCGAGCACATGCTCGAAGCGATCCGCATCCTCACCGAACTGACCGGCGAGCGCCCATTGGGCTGGTACACCGGGCGCACCGGCCCCAACACCCGGCGCCTGGTGATGGAGGAAGGCGGCTTCCTGTACGACTGTGACACCTACGACGACGACCTGCCCTACTGGGAACCCAACTCCCCTAACGGCAAGCCGCACCTGGTGATCCCTTATACCCTGGACACCAACGATATGCGCTTCACCCAGGTGCAGGGTTTCAACAAGGGCGATGACTTTTTCGAGTACCTCAAGGACGCTTTCGACGTGCTGTATGCCGAGGGCGCCGAGGCGCCGAAGATGTTGTCCATCGGCCTGCACTGTCGCCTGATCGGTCGCCCGGCGCGCCTGGCGTCGCTCAAGCGCTTTATCGAATACGCCAAAAGCCATGAACAGGTGTGGTTCACCCGCCGCGTCGACATCGCCCGGCACTGGCACGCAACCCACCCGTTCACGGGAGCCGCCAAATGACCACGTTTCAGACACTGACACCCTCGACCCTGAGCCGTGACGCCTTCGTCCAGGCCTTCGCCGATATCTACGAACACTCGCCATGGGTCGCCGAAAAGGCCTACGACCTGGGCCAGGACGCCTCGATCGACCAGATCGAAACCCTGCACCAGCGCATGAGCGATATCCTGTTGAGCGCTGATCATCAAAGCCAGTTGGCCCTGATCAACGCTCACCCGGACCTGGCAGGCCGCGCCGCCGTCCAGGGCCAACTGACCCAAGCCAGCACCGATGAACAGGCTGGCGCGGGGATTCACCAATGCACGGCCGAAGAGTTCTCGCGCTTCACCGAGCTGAATGAGGCCTACAAGGCCAAGTTCAAGTTTCCCTTCATCATGGCGGTAAAAGGCAGCAACCGGCACCAGATCCTCGCCGCGTTCGAAACGCGCATCCACAACTCGACTAAGGCCGAGTTCAAGTGCGCGCTGGACGAGATCAACAAGATCGCGCTGTTCCGCTTACTGACCCTCTAAACGACCATCCCCAGCCACTCTATCCAAGGCAGACAAGAAGAATGAAAGCGCAACCCGTACCTTTCGAGAAGTTCGTCAACCTCGCCGACGCCCGCCTGGGCACCAAAATCATCTCCGTGACCGATGACTGGTTCGCCGACGCCAACCGCCTGTTCCAGCCGACCCCGGCTGTGTGGAAGGAGGGCGTTTTCGATGATAACGGCAAGTGGATGGACGGCTGGGAGTCGCGCCGCAAGCGCTTCGAAGGCTACGACAGCGCGGTGATCCGCCTCGGCGTACCGGGTTCGATCAAAGGCGTGGACATCGACACTTCATTCTTCACCGGCAACTATCCACCATCGGCGTCCCTGGAAGCCTGCTTCCTGGTTTCGGGCGAGCCTGACGAGAACACCCAATGGGTGGAAGTGCTGTCGGCCGTCGAACTGCAAGGCAACAGCCATCACTACCACGAGATCAACCACGCGCAGGCGTTCAGCCACCTGCGCTTCAACATCTACCCGGATGGCGGCGTGGCCCGTCTGCGCGTGTACGGCGTGCCGTTCCGCGACTGGTCCGCCGTGGGCGACAACGAACAGGTCGACCTGGCCGCCGCGCTCAATGGCGGTCGTGCCCTGGCCTGCTCCGATGAACACTTCGGGCGCATGAGCAACATCCTCAACCCGGGCCGTGGCATCAACATGGGCGACGGCTGGGAAACCGCGCGTCGACGTACGCCAGGTAACGACTGGGTGATCGTCGCGCTGGGGCACCCCGGCGAAATCGAAAAAATCATCGTCGACACCCTGCACTTCAAGGGCAACTACCCGGACACTTGCTCGATCCAGGGCGCGTTCGTCAAAGGCGGCACCGACAGCCAGATCGAGACCCAATCGCTGTTCTGGCGCGAACTGCTGCCGGCGCAGAAGCTGGAAATGCACGCCGAACACACCTTCGCCGAGCAGCTCAAGGCGCTGGGCCCGATTACCCACATCCGCCTGAATGTGTTCCCGGATGGCGGTGTGAGCCGTCTGCGCGTATTGGGCAAGGTTGCCAAATAGCACCGCATGATCGTTCCCACGCTCCGCGTGGGAATGCATCCCGTGACGCTCCGCGTCACCAAGAGCGGACGCAGAGCGTCCAGGGCAGCGTTACCACGCAGAGCGTGGGAACGATCCAACACAGCATCCGGATAAGAAGACAGCCATGCGCACACTGATGATCGAACCCCTGACCAAAGAAGCCTTCGCCCCTTTCGGAGACGTTATCGAAACCGATGGCAGCGATCACTTCATGATCAACAACGGGTCGACCATGCGCTTTCACAAACTGGCGACAGTCGAAACGGCACAGCCCGAGGACCACGCCATCATCAGCATTTTCCGCGCCGACGCGCAGGACATGCCGCTGACCGTGTGCATGCTGGAACGACACCCGCTGGGCAGCCAGGCCTTCATTCCGCTGCTCGGCAACCCCTTTCTGATCGTGGTCGCGCCCCTTGGCGATGCACCTGTATCAGGCTTGGTCCGCGCCTTCGTCACCAACGGCAGGCAGGGCATCAATTACCATCGCGGCGTCTGGCACCACCCGGTGCTGACGATCGAAAAGCGGGATGACTTCCTGGTGGTTGATCGCAGTGGCACAGGCAATAACTGCGATGAGCATTTTTTCAAAGAGGATGAGCGTTTGATCCTTGCCCCCCACCAATAAGAGAAGGCCGGATCACCCGACAACAAGGGTGACAGGCGAGAGGTAAAGACTGTGGAAGCACATCTGTTGGAATGGCTGAACCTGAGCGTACGCTGGGTTCACATGATCACTGGCGTCGCCTGGATCGGCGCTTCGTTCTATTTCGTCTGGCTGGAAAACAACCTCAACCGCGTCAACCCCAAAAGCGGCCTGGCCGGTGACTTGTGGGCGATCCACGGTGGCGGTATCTACCACCTGGAAAAGTACAAACTGGCCCCGCCGACCATGCCGGACAACCTGCACTGGTTCAAATGGGAAGCCTATTTCACCTGGATGTCGGGCGTCGCGCTGCTGTGCGTGGTGTTCTACTGGAACCCGACCCTGTACCTGCTGGCCCCCGGCAGCAGCCTGAGCGGAACCGAAGGCGTCTTGCTGGGCATCGGCTCACTGTTCGCCGGCTGGTTCATCTACTCCTTTCTCTGCGACTCGGCCCTGGGCAAGCGCCCTGCCCTGCTCGGCCTGATCCTGTTCGTGCTGCTGATCGCAGCGGCCTACGGCTTCAGCAAGGTGTTCAGCGGCCGTGGCGCCTACCTGCATGTGGGGGCGGTGATCGGCACGATCATGGTCGGCAACGTGTTCCGTATCATCATGCCCGCCCAGCGCGCACTGGTGGCGGCCATTGCCGAGAACCGCACGCCGGACCCGGCACTGCCGGCCAAAGGCTTGCTGCGCTCACGGCACAACAACTACTTCACCCTGCCGGTGCTGTTCATCATGATCAGCAACCACTTCCCGAGCACCTACGGCAGCCAATACAACTGGCTGATCCTCGCCGGGATTGCCGTGGCGGCGGTGCTGGTGCGGCACTACTTCAACACCCGGCACAACAGCCAGAAGTATGCCTGGACCTTGCCGGTGGGCGCGCTGGCGATGATCAGCCTGGCCTACGTGACCGGGCCCAAGCCCGCGCCGGAAGTGGCCAAGGCACCGGCAGCCATCGAGTACCAACCCCTGCCGGAAACCGCCTTGGGCGGTGGCTTGAAACCGGCCGCGCCCGCCGCACCGGCCGCTGAACCGGCACCGGCCCAGGCCACCACGGACTTCGGCCAGGTGCACCATGTGATCGAGCAACGCTGCACGGTGTGCCACTCGGCCAAACCCACCAGTCCATTGTTCAGCACGGCACCGGCGGGCGTGATGTTCGACACACCTGAGCAGATCCAGCAGCAGGCTGCACGCATTCAGGCGCAGGCCGTGGCCAGCCAGATCATGCCGTTGGGCAACATCACCCAAATGACCCAGCAGGAGCGGGATCTGATCGGCACCTGGATCAACCAAGGGGCCCGCACCAACTGACTGATTCACAGAGATCCAATGTGGGAGGGGGCTTGCCCCCCGATTGCAGTGTGCCAGCCAGCACACCTGTAACTGATCCACCGCCATCGGGGGCAAGCCCCCTCCCACATTTGGTACTGCTGTGTTTTGAATATTGCGCTCCACACAACACAACAATAAAAAGATCCGAGGTGTTGCATGTCCCAGTTAGAAACGCAGACTCCTGCCGCGCCCGCCATGGTGCGGCTGCCCCTCTTGCAACTGATTCTGGTAGGCCTGCAACACGTCTTGCTGATGTACGGCGGCGCCGTCGCCGTGCCCTTGATCATTGGCCAGGCCGCAGGCTTGAGCCGTGAGGAAATCGCTTTCCTGATCAACGCCGACCTGTTGGTCGCCGGTATTGCCACCCTGGTGCAGTCGTTCGGCATCGGCCCGGTGGGCATTCGCATGCCGGTGATGATGGGCGCCAGTTTCGCCGCCGTCGGCAGCATGGTCGCCATGGCCGGCATGCCCGGCATCGGTTTGCAGGGCATCTTCGGCGCGACCATCGCCGCCGGGTTCTTCGGCATGCTCATCGCGCCGTTCATGTCCAAGGTCGTGCGCTTTTTCCCGCCGCTGGTGACGGGTACGGTGATTACCGCCATTGGTTTGTCGCTGTTCCCCGTGGCCGTAAACTGGGCCGGTGGCGGCAGCGCGGCCGCTACGTTCGGCTCGCCGGTGTACCTGGCGGTGGCCGCGCTGGTGCTGGCCACTATCCTGCTGATCAACCGGTTCATGCGCGGCTTCTGGGTGAACATCTCGGTGCTGATCGGCATGGGCCTGGGTTACGCATTGTGCGGCGTTATCGGCATGGTCGACCTCAGCGGCCTGGCCCGGGCGCCGTGGGTGCAGGTGGTGACACCGCTGCACTTCGGCATGCCCCGGTTTGAGTTGGCACCCATTCTGTCGATGTGCCTGGTGGTGGTGATCATCTTTGTCGAATCCACCGGCATGTTCCTCGCCCTGGGCAAGATTACCGGCCAGGAGGTCACGCCAAAAATGCTGCGTCGCGGCCTGCTGTGTGATGCCGGTGCGTCGTTCTTCGCCGGGTTCTTCAACACCTTCACCCACTCCTCGTTCGCGCAGAATATCGGCCTGGTGCAGATGACCGGCGTGCGCTGCCGCTCGGTCACCATTATGGCCGGGGTGTTTTTGATCGTGCTGAGCCTGTTGCCCAAGGCCGCCTACCTGGTGGCCTCGATTCCGCCGGCAGTGCTGGGCGGCGCGGCCATTGCCATGTTCGGCATGGTGGCGGCGACCGGTATCAAGATCCTGCAGGAAGCCGACATCGCTGACCGGCGCAACCAGTTGCTGGTGGCGGTAAGCATCGGCATGGGCCTGATCCCGGTGGTGCGCCCGGACTTCTTCGCGCAATTGCCGGTGTGGATGAGCCCAATCACCCACAGTGGCATCGCCATGGCCACCCTCAGCGCGTTGTCGCTGAATATCCTGTTCAACATTCTCGGCGGTGCCGAGCGCCCTGCCGTTGAGCACGTCCACACCTGACGCACGCCCCATTGTCGCCCTGAGCGCGCTGTAACGGCGCACTTGAGCCCCGACGTGGGAGCAAGTATTCTCCGCGCCCGCTTGAATCGACGGTTTTTTACCGCCTTGGCGCGGCTTTTGCTGTAGCCATAAAGCTGACCAACCAGACGAGTTTTTCAGCCAATCCAAAGGCGCCGTGTCAGAGCGCCAGATGAGAAAAAACATAAAACTTTAACTCGGGAGCACCGAATGAAACCTATGTTCAAAGGCCTGATGCTGGCGGGATCCCTGCTGGCCGGTGGCCAAGCCGTGGCCGGTGATGTGTTGCAGTGGCAAAACAACAGCCTGACCTATCTGTGGGGCAAGAGCTTTACCGTCAACCCGCAGATCCAGCAAACCGTCACCTTCGAACATGCCGACGCGTGGAAGTACGGCGACAACTTCTTCTTCCTCGACCGCATCTTCTACAACGGCAAGGAAGACGGCAACGTCGGTCCGAATACCTACTACGGCGAGTTCAGCCCGCGTTTGTCATTCGGCAAAATCCTCGACAAGGACCTGTCATTCGGCCCGATCAAAGATGTCTTGCTGGCCTTCACTTACGAGTTCGGCGAAGGCGATAACGAGTCGTACCTGCTGGGCCCGGCGTTTGACTTGAATATTCCGGGTTTCGACTACTTCCAGCTGAACTTCTACCAGCGCCAGACCGAAGGCAACCGCCCGGGTGACGGCGTGTGGCAGATCACTCCGGTGTGGTCGTACACCATTCCCGTGGGCAGCTCCGATGTGTTGATCGACGGTTTCATGGACTGGGTGGTGGACAACGACAAGAACGCCCGTGGCACTTATCACGCCAACCTGCACTTCAACCCGCAGGTCAAATACGACCTCGGTAAAGCGCTGCATTGGGGCGACAAACAGTTGTACGTAGGTTTTGAATACGACTATTGGAAGAACAAGTACGGGATCGAGGACTCGGGCGCGTTCAAAACGACCCAGGACACCGCAAGCTTCCTGGTCAAGTACCACTTCTGATCAAACACCGCAGTTCAAATGTGGGAGGGGGCTTGCCCCCGATGGCGGCGATTCAGTCACAGATACTGTGAATGACACACCGCTATCGGGGGCAAGCCCCCTCCCACATTCAGCTCTGCGTCAGGCCGAGGAATCGGATGATTTCCTCACGTTTGGCCAGCGCATCCTTGCGCCCCAATTCGATCAGTTCGCTGCAATACCCTGCCTCGAACAGCAAGTAACTCAACACCCCCGCCCCACTGGTTTTGGTCGCCCCCGGCCCACGCAGGAACATGCGCAACGCCGCCGGCAATTCCTGGCGATGGCGTGCCGCGATTTCATCGATCGGCTGGCTGGGCGCAATCACCAGCACCTCCACCGACGCCAGCTCGGGCGAGACATCGCTGAATTGATTCAAGCGCTCCAGCAATTCGATATCGCTTTCCAGGCTGTCAATGAACGTGCTGTTGAGCATGTGGCCGCCGATCTGCGCCAGGGTCGGCTCCTGGCCGGTATAGGTGCGCGGCATCGAGGGTTCGTTGCCGCGCGGGTTACCGCTGACGCCGACCACCAGCACGCGGCTGGCGCCCAGGTGCAGGGCCGGGCTGATCGGGGCCGACTGGCGCACGGCGCCGTCACCGAAGTATTCCTGGTCGAGTTTCACCGGGGCGAACAGCAAGGGAATCGCCGAGCTGGCCAGCAAGTGCTCAACCGTGAGTTGCGTCGGCACGCCGATGCGCCGATGGCGCAGCCAGGCCTCGATGGTGCCGCCGCCTTGATAGAAGGTCACCGCCTGCCCGGATTCATAGCCGAACGCGGTGACCGCCACGGCGTGCAGATGCTGGCCCCGAATGGCTTCATCAATTCCCGCCAGATGCAGTTTGTCCTGCAGCAAATCGCGCAGCGGTGAACTGTCGAGCAACGCCACCGGAAACCGCCTGCCCAGGCCCAACAGGCTATGAAACAGAAAACGACTGGCCTGGCGGATCACGCCCGGCCAGTCGCTGCGCAGCACCAGATGGCTGCGAAAGCCCTGCCAGAACGCGGTAAGGCGTTCGATAGCGGCGGTGAAGTCCGTCGCGCCACTGGCCAGGGTGACCGCATTGATCGCCCCGGCCGACGTGCCGACGATCACCGGAAAGGGATTGGGCGCCCCCGGCGGCAGCAACTCGGCAATCGCCGCCAACACCCCTACCTGATACGCCGCACGCGCCCCACCGCCGGAAAGAATCAAGCCTGTGACCGGTTCGGCTGGGCGCATTGCGTCACTCCATGTGGCAAAAAATTGGGCTTAACAACGTCACATCATTGTAGGAGCGAGCTTGCTCGCGAAGATCGCCAATGATTACGCGTACATCCTAGGTGAACGCGGTGCTATTGGGTTTTTCGCGAGCAAGCTCGCTTCTACAGTGACAGCAGGGTTATCGACGGCGTTTTTCGTACAGCTTGGGTTCGCCCGGTGGCCGGCTCTTGAAGCGCCGGTGGGTCCACAGGTATTGCTCGGGGCAGTCGCGCACCGAGGCTTCGACCCATTGGTTGATGCGCAGGCAGTCGATTTCGTCGGTTTCCCCTGGGAAATCGGCCAGCGGTGGATGGATCACCAAGCGGTAACCACTGCCATCGGCCAGGCGTTCCTGGGTGAACGGCACCACCAGGGCCTTGCCCAGGCGCGCGAACTTGCTGGTGGCCGTCACCGTGGCGGCCTGGATACCGAACAGCGGCACGAAGATACTTTGCTTGGCGCCGTAGTCCTGGTCCGGTGCGTACCAGATCGCACGGCCGGCGCGCAGCAGCTTGAGCATGCCGCGCACGTCGTCGCGCTCCACCGCAAGCGAGTCGAGGTTGTGGCGCTCGCGGCCACGGCGCTGGATAAAGTCGAACAGCGGGTTGCCGTGCTCGCGGTACATGCCATCGATGGTGTGCTTCTGCCCGAGCAGGGCAGCGCCGATTTCAAGGGTGGTGAAATGCAGGGCCATCAGAATGACGCCCTTGCCTTCCAGATGCGCTTGCCTCAGATGCTCCAGGCCCTCGACATGGGCCAGGCGCGCCAGACGCGGCTTGGGCCACCACCAGCTCATCGCCATCTCGAAAAACGCGATACCGGTAGAGGCAAAATTTTCCTTGAGCAGGCGTTTGCGCGCTTTGGCGGATTTTTCCGGGAAACACAATTCCAGGTTGCGCGCAGCGATGCGGCGACGTTCACCGGCCACGCGATACATGCCGGCGCCCAGCAGGCGACCAATGGTCAACAGCACGCGGTACGGCAGTTGGGTGACCAGCCACAACAGGCCCAGCCCCAGCCATAATGGCCAAAAACGCGGGTGGAGAAATACAGCTCGAAAACGCGGGCGATCCATTACAGATTCCGGTAAAGACAAGGGCCGCGCATTCTACAACGGTTCGACTCGGCTTGCGGCGGGTGAGTGTTCTCGTTATAAGTCTCGACACTTTTCGTGACAAGCCGCTTTCGCCGACCATGAGCCAAACCGAACCGCTAGACCAAGATCCCGTGTTCCAGCTGAAAGGCAGCATGCTCGCCATTACCGTGCTGGAACTGGCCCGCAACGACCTTGATGCCCTTGACCGCCAACTGGCCGCCAAGGTCGCCCTGGCGCCGAATTTTTTCAACAATGCCCCGCTGGTGCTGGCCCTGGACAAACTGCCAGCAGGCCAGGGCGTCATCGACCTGCCCGGCCTGATGCGCGTGTGCCGCTCCCACGGCCTGCGTACCCTGGCCATTCGCGCCAGCCGTATCGAGGACATTGCCGCGGCCATCGCTATTGAACTGCCAGTATTGCCGCCGTCCGGTGCGCGCGAGCGTCCGCTCGAACCATTGGTCGGTGAAGAGAAGAAAAAACCGGAAAAACCACCTGAACCCTTGATCAGGCCTACAAAGATCATCACCTCGCCCGTACGCGGCGGACAGCAGATTTACGCCCAGGGCGGCGACCTTGTGGTGGTCTCCTCGGTCAGCCCCGGTGCGGAACTTCTTGCCGACGGCAACATCCATGTATACGGCCCGATGCGCGGCCGCGCCCTGGCCGGCATCAAGGGTGATACCAAAGCGCGTATTTTCTGCCAGCAGTTGACCGCTGAGCTGGTTTCCATCGCGGGTCAGTACAAGGTTTCCGAAGATCTGCGCCGTGATCCGCTATGGGGCGCTTCGGTACAGGTCAACCTGTCGGGCGATGTGTTGAACATCATCCGTCTTTAACGGATACTGCCGCATTTTCCAAGCATCTCTAGACTCTGATAGCAAAGCGAAACCGGCAATACTTGCGTAGGACTATTTGGAAGTTGGCGTTTCCCCTGGGCAAACCCTGGCTTTTCCCTACAAAGGCTGTCCGCCTGCAGCGAGTTTCAAGAGATGTTTTTCAGGGACCGAAAGTCCTTTTTCCTTAGGGGTGAAACACCTTGGCCAAGATTCTCGTGGTTACATCCGGCAAGGGTGGTGTGGGTAAGACCACCACCAGCGCCGCTATCGGTACCGGCCTCGCTTTGCGCGGCCACAAGACAGTCATCGTCGACTTCGACGTCGGTTTGCGTAACCTCGACCTGATCATGGGCTGCGAACGCCGCGTGGTGTACGACTTCGTCAACGTGGTGAACGGCGAAGCCAACCTGCAACAGGCCCTGATCAAGGACAAGCGCCTTGAGAACCTGTACGTGCTGGCCGCCAGCCAGACCCGTGACAAGGATGCGCTGACCAAGGAAGGCGTAGGCAAAGTCCTCGCCGAGTTGAAAGAAACCTTCGAATACGTGGTATGCGATTCCCCGGCCGGCATCGAAACCGGTGCTCACCTGGCGATGTACTTCGCCGATGAAGCCATCGTGGTGACCAACCCGGAAGTGTCCTCGGTACGTGACTCCGACCGCATGCTCGGCCTTCTGGCCAGCAAGTCCAAGCGCGCCGAAGAAGGCCAGGACCCGATCAAGGAGCACCTGCTGCTGACCCGCTACAACCCTGAGCGTGTCAGCAATGGCGAAATGCTCGGCGTTGAAGACGTCAAGGACATCCTCGCCGTGACCCTGCTGGGCGTGATCCCGGAATCCCAGGCCGTCCTCAAGGCTTCCAACCAGGGCGTGCCAGTGATTCTTGACGACCAGAGCGACGCCGGCCAGGCGTACAGCGATGCCGTCGATCGTCTGCTGGGCAAGACCGTGGAACACCGCTTCCTCGATGTCAAGAAGAAGGGATTCTTCGAGCGTATCTTTGGAGGCAACTAAACAATGAAATTTCTCGACTTCTTTCGCGCCAACAAAAAACCAAGTACCGCATCGGTCGCGAAAGAGCGTCTACAGATCATCGTGGCGCACGAACGCGGCCAACGCAGTACCCCGGACTACCTGCCAGCCTTGCAGAAGGAACTGGTCGAGGTCATCCGCAAGTACGTCAATATCGGCAACGATGACGTGCATGTCGCCCTGGAAAATGACGGCAGCTGCTCGATTCTGGAACTCAATATCACCCTGCCTGATCGTTGATCGAACAGGCGGCCGCCACGGCGGCTCTGCGACCTGGCTCCTCCCCCCGTAGGAGCGAGCTTGCTCGCGAAGAACCTGAGGCCACCGCGTTTCACCTGAATGAACGCGGTGCCGTCGAGTTTTTCGCGAGCAAGCTCGCTCCTACAAGGTGAGGGGGCAGTCAGTGGAGCCGCCGTTGGCGTTTGTTACGAGGCTGTTTAATGCCGCTGTCCAACATCCATATCCTGCATCAGGACGACGCTGTCCTGGTGGTGAACAAGCCGACCCTGCTGCTCTCGGTGCCGGGCCGCGCCGACGATAACAAGGACTGCCTGATCACCCGCCTGCAGGAAAACGGCTACCCCGAAGCCCGCATCGTTCATCGGCTCGACTGGGAAACGTCCGGCATTATCCTGCTGGCCCGGGATGCCGATAGCCACCGCGAACTGTCCCGCCAGTTTCACGACCGCGAAACAGAAAAGGCCTACACCGCCTTGGCATGGGGCCAGCCGGAACTGGACAGCGGCAGCATCGACTTGCCCTTGCGCTATGACCCACCGACCAAGCCACGCCATGTGGTGGATCACGAATTCGGCAAACATGCGCTGACCTTCTGGAAAGTGCTGGAGCGTTGTGGCGACTGGTGCCGCGTCGAACTGACGCCGATCACCGGGCGCTCGCACCAGTTGCGCGTGCATATGCTGTCCATCGGGCATCCGCTGTTGGGTGACGGCCTGTATGCCCACGAACAGGCCCTGGCTGCCTGGCCGCGCCTGTGTCTGCACGCGAGCATGCTCGGCTTTACTCATCCGCAAAGCGGCGAACGCCTGCGCTTCGAGTGCCCAGCACCCTTTTAAGTTGTGAATGCAGTCAAATGTGGGAGGGGGCTTGCCCCCGATAGCAGTGTGTCAGTCAACAGATTCAGTGACTGACACTCCGCCATCGGGGGCAAGCCCCCTCCCACATTTGTTCTGTGCACTTCTGGCCCTCGAACGGTAAACTCCGCGCATTGCTGTCTGGAGCTATTTATGCGCGAAGCGTTGAATCAAGGCCTGATCGACTTCCTCAAGGCCTCCCCTACTCCTTTTCATGCCACTGCCGCCCTCGCCCAGCGCCTGGAAGCGGCCGGCTACCAGCGTCTCGACGAGCGCGACACCTGGACCACCGAAGCCAACGGTCGCTACTACGTGACCCGTAACGACTCCTCGATCATCGCCTTCAAACTGGGCCGCCACTCGCCGCTGCAAGACGGTATCCGCATGGTCGGCGCCCACACCGACAGCCCGTGCCTGCGGGTCAAGCCACAGCCCGAGCTGCAGCGCCAGGGTTTCTGGCAGTTGGGCGTGGAAGTCTACGGCGGCGCCTTGCTGGCCCCGTGGTTCGACCGCGACCTGTCCCTGGCCGGCCGCGTGACGTTCCGGCGCGACGGCAAGGTCGAAAGCCAACTGATCGACTTCAAGCTGCCGATCGCGATCATTCCCAACCTGGCCATTCACCTGAACCGTGAGGCCAACCAGGGATGGGCGATCAATGCCCAGACCGAACTGCCGCCGATCCTCGCGCAATTTGCCGGTGACGAACGCGTGGACTTTCGTGCCGTGCTTACCGAGCAACTGGCACGCGAGCATGGGCTAAATGCCGACGTGGTGCTCGACTACGAGCTGAGCTTCTACGACACCCAAAGCGCAGCCGTGATTGGCCTGAACGGCGATTTCATCGCCGGTGCGCGCCTGGACAACCTGCTGTCGTGCTATGCCGGGCTGCAGGCCCTGCTCACCAGCGACACCGAAGAAACCTGCGTGCTGGTGTGCAACGACCACGAAGAAGTCGGCTCCTGCTCGGCCTGCGGCGCCGATGGCCCGATGCTGGAACAGACCCTGCGCCGCCTGCTGCCAGAAGGTGAAGAATTCGTACGCACCATTCAGAAATCCCTGTTGGTGTCTGCGGACAATGCCCACGGTGTGCACCCGAACTACGCCGAGAAACACGACGCCAACCACGGCCCCAAGCTCAACGCCGGCCCGGTGATCAAGGTCAACAGCAACCAGCGCTACGCCACCAACAGCGAAACCGCCGGGTTCTTCCGCCACCTGTGCATGGCCCAGGAAGTACCGGTGCAGAGCTTTGTAGTACGCAGCGATATGGGCTGCGGCTCGACGATAGGCCCCATCACCGCCAGCCACCTGGGCGTGCGCACCGTCGACATCGGCCTGCCGACGTTTGCCATGCACTCCATTCGCGAGCTGTGCGGCAGTCATGACCTGGCACATCTGGTGAAGGTGCTGGGTGCGTTCTACGCGAGCCGCGACCTGCCCTGATTCGATGGGCTAAATGCGATCCAAATGTGGGAGGGGGCTTGCCCCCTCCCACATTTGGATCGCAGACCGGCAAATGATACCGGTCGGCTCTAAGGCCGCCGCGCTTTTGATCTTGATCTTTGGCGCCCCGTTAAACCACGCTGGCCGAACGCAGGCTTGAATTCGTGGGTAACCCGGCAGGACGCCGGGTTAGCCGCACTGGGCCAGGGATGGCCCATTGCGGCGGCCCACGGATTCAAGCCT
>NZ_CVTX01000172.1:21002-25859 GCF_900005715.1 Pseudomonas sp. 34 E 7 | reverse complement strand
AGAGCGTTTTGCTTACTTTTGCGCTTTTCAAAAGTGAGCCGCTGTAAAAGCGGAACCATTAGCAGCCGTTACCGCAGAAACGGATATGTACTCAGTCTGATCCAACATCCCGGCCAGCCCCAAGGGCGCCATCGGGGGCAAGTCGAATCGTCGCACCGCCCCTCCCACATTGAGTAATGTGTATAGACGGACTGATCTGCATCACCTGCACTTTCCGCAATCCGACCTAGACTTGTCAGAACTTCCACTCCGACAAGGCCGTCACCCCCATGATCTCCATGTCCTCCTTCCACGCCATGCTTATCCCCATCCTGATCGGCATGATCATGCTCGCCGTGGGCTTCAATTTTCGTGACAACCCCCTTGGCGTGTTCGGCATGTGGGTCGGCATGCTGCTGATCCTGGGCACCGTGGTGTACAAGATCCTCGCCAAATTGGCGCAATGACACTCGCATCTGGCATAGCGGCCTCGTACACTCGGTCCATTCATCGCTTTCAAGGTTGACCGCCTCGTGCTTTCCCGTCTGTTTGCCCTGCCCCGCTACCTGCTGATCACCCTGCTCATAATGCTGCCGCTGACGTCCGCCCAGGCGGTGGGCTTGCCCGGGATGCTGGGCGGGTCCAACAAGGCCCAACCCCAGGCCGATGTGCCCCTGGGGCAGTCGCTGGACGAGGTGATCAAGACCCTGGAGAACGACCAGCAGCGCACCCAGTTGCTGAGCGACTTGAAAAAGCTGCGCGCCGCCACGCAGAAAGCCCAGCCGGCGGCCGAGCTGGGTGTGCTCGGCCTGATCGGCAGCACGCTGTCGGGCTTTGAACAGCAGTTCTCCGGCGCCGACAGCCCGCTGGGGCGCTGGGCCAATGAAGTCGATCTGGCCCGGGATGAACTCAGCGCGCTGATGCTGCCCGCCAACGAATGGCTGCCGATCATCTTTGGCTTTGCGCTGATCCTGGCAGTGTGGAGCCTGTTGGCCGCCGCGCTGATCTGGCTCAGCCACCGCGTGCGCGAGCGCTTCGGCTTGCCCGAAGAACTGCCGCAACACCCGCGTACCTGGGACATGCTGCGCTTTGCCTTGCGCAAGCTGGGCCCGTGGTTGATCGCCTTGGTGATTACGGTTTACCTGAGCTACGCCCTGCCCTCGTCCCTGGGCAAGTCGCTGGCGATGGTGCTGGCTTACGCGCTGGTGGTCGGCACCTGTTTCTCGGCGATCTGCGTGATTGCCTTCTCGGTGCTCGACGGCCCGCACCGCCACCGCGCCCTGTATATCCTGCGCCACCAGGCCTTCCGCCCGCTGTGGTGGATCGGCAGTTTTGCCGCCTTTGGCGAAGCCTTGAGCGACCCGCGACTGGTCGCGGCGCTCGGCCAGCACCTGGCGCATACGGCCGCGACGGTTGCCAATGTGATGGCAGCGCTGTCCACCGGCGTCTTCATCCTGCGGTTCCGTCGGCCGATCGCCCACCTGATCCGCAACCAGCCGCTGTCGCGCCGTCTGACGCGTCGCGCCCTCACCGACACCCTCTCGATCATCGGCACCTTCTGGTACCTGCCGGCGCTGTTGCTGGTGGGCATTTCGCTGTTCGCCACCTTCCTTTCCGCCGGCGACAGCAGCACCGCCCTGCGCCAGTCGCTGCTGTGCACGGTGCTGCTGGTGTTGTGCATGGTGATCAACGGGCTGGTGCGACGCCACGCCCTCAAACCGCAACGCGGGCACAAGCGCCATGCGCTGTACTCCGACCGCCTGAAAAACTTCGTCTACACCCTGGTGCACCTGGCGGTGTGGCTGGTGTTTATCGAGTTGGGGCTGCGGGTGTGGGGCCTGTCGATGATTCGCTTTACCGAAGGCGACGGCCATGAAGTCAGCGTCAAGCTGTTCGGTCTGGGCGGGACCTTGCTGTTCGCCTGGCTGATCTGGATCCTCAGCGACACCGCGATCCACCACGCCCTGACCCGCTCACGCAAAGGCCTGGCCAACGCGCGGGCGCAGACCATGATGCCGCTGATCCGCAACGTGCTGTTCGTGACCATTTTTATCATTGCCGCCATCGTCGCCCTGGCGAACATGGGCATGAACGTCACGCCGCTGCTGGCCGGTGCGGGTGTCATCGGTATCGCCATCGGTTTTGGTGCACAGTCGCTGGTGGCGGACCTGATCACCGGCCTGTTCATCATTATCGAAGACTCCCTGGCCATTGATGACTACGTGGACGTCGGCGGCCACCTGGGCACTGTCGAAGGCCTGACCATTCGTACCGTGCGCCTGCGCGATATCGACGGCATCGTGCACACGATTCCGTTCAGCGAAATCAAGAGCATCAAGAACTATTCCCGCGAGTTCGGCTACGCGATCTTCCGCGTGGCGATTCCCTACAACATGGAGATCGACGACGCGATCAAGCTGATGCGCGATGTCGGCCAGGCCATGCGTAACGACCCGCTGCAGCGCCGCAATATCTGGTCGCCGCTGGAGATCCAGGGTGTGGAGAGTTTTGAATCAGGCAGCGCGATCCTGCGCGCGCGGTTCAAGACCGCGCCGATCAAGCAATGGGAAGTGTCGCGGGCGTTCAACCTGTCGCTCAAGCGGCACCTGGATGAAGCCGGGCTTGACCTGGCGACACCGCGTTTGAGCGTGCAGGTGGTGACGGGGGGACAGGAAAAAGAAAGGCCTGAAGTCAACGCGAATTAATTGTTGGAGGGGGCTTGCCCCCGATTGCGGTGTGTCAGTTGATGCATCTGTAACTGATCCACTGCCATCGGGGGCAAGCCCCCTCCCACATTTTTGATCGGCGATGTTCAGGCGAGTGCAGCGCCATCCATCTTCTGACGCAGGCTCAGCGGACGCATATCGGTCCAGTTCTCTTCGATATAGGCCAGGCATTCTTTCTTCATGCCGCTCTTGCCCACGATGCGCCAGCCCTCCGGCACGGCCTTGTAGTCGGGCCAGATCGAATATTGCTCTTCGTGGTTGACCACTACCTGAAACAGGATGTCGTCGCGGTCAAATACTGAGGTCATTGCGGTTCTCCGTCGCTCAAAGGCCGGCTGCACACCATGCGCAGCACTGATATCTGTAGAAACGTATCAAGGGCCAGGAAAATTAGACGCTGGCGACCGCCGCCGCCAGGGCACGCCCGAAGATCTCGGCGACGCGGTCGATCTCGGCGGCGGTGATCACCAGCGGCGGCAGGAAGCGCACCACGCTGCCATGCCGCCCGCCCAGCTCGAGGATCAGGCCGCGCTTGAGGCATTCACGTTGCAGCACAGGCGCAAGCTGGCGGTGCACCGGTGGATGGCCCTGGATGTCGCATGTGCCATTGGGGTCCACCAGTTCCACGCCAAGCATCAGCCCACGCCCGCGAATATCGCCCAGGTGCGCAAAGTCGCGTTGCAGGATGCGCAGGTGTTCGCCCAAGCGCTCGCCCATCGCCGCCGCATGCGCGGCCAGGTTGTGCTCCTTGAGGTAGCGCATCACCGCAGAACCGGCCGCCATTGCCATCTGGTTGCCACGGAAGGTTCCGGCATGCGCACCCGGCAGCCAGGTGTCGAGCCAGTCGCGGTAGACCACCACCGCCAACGGCAAGCTGCCACCAATGGCTTTGGACATCACCACCACGTCCGGGATGATCCCCGCATGCTCGAAGGCAAACATTTTGCCGGTGCGGCCAAAGCCACTCTGGATCTCATCGACAATCAGCGCCACCCCTGCCTGCTCGGTAATGCGCCGCAAGCCGCGCAGCCAGTCGAGATCCGCCGGCACCACGCCGCCCTCGCCCTGCACCACTTCGACAATCACCGCCGCCGGCGGCAACACACCGGCTTCGGGATCGTTGAGCAGGTTTTCCAGATAATGCAGATTGACCCGCACCCCTTCCGCGCCCCCCAGGCCGAACGGGCAGCGGTAGTCGTAAGGGTATGGCAGAAATTGCACACCATTGCCGAGCAACGCGCCCAGGGGTTTCTTCGGCCCGAGGCTGCCCATCAGGCTCAACGCGCCCTGGCTCATGCCGTGATAACCGCCCTGGAACGACAACACCGTACTGCGCCCGGTGGCGGTGCGTACCAGCTTCAAGGCCGCTTCCACCGCATCGGTGCCGGTCGGGCCGCAGAACTGGATCTTCGCCTGCCGCGCCAGCTCCGGCGGCAACAGGCCGAACAGGTCCTGCACGAACTGGTCCTTGACCGGTGTGGTCAGGTCCAGGGTGTGCAATGGCAACTCGTCGCTCAATACCTGTTGAATGGCCTGGATCACCACCGGGTGGTTATGCCCAAGCGCCAACGTGCCGGCGCCGGCCAGGCAATCAATGAAACTGCGGCCCTCCACGTCTTCCACGTAGATACCCTTGGCACGCTTGAGCGCCAATGGGATGCGCCGCGGGTAGCTGCGGGCGTTGGACTCCTGCTGGCGCTGACGGGCCAGCAGCGGGGTTTCGTCGAACTGATAGAGCGTCTCGCTGGCGTGCACAGACGCGGCTTCAATGGGGCTGGTGGCGACTGACATCTCTCGATCCCTCAGGTGGTGATCCGTGGGAGTGGGGAATACGCACGGACTTCATGTTCTGAAGACGCATCAGCGAGAAGAGGATTTAGGGGCCGGTGGTGGCTAACTGATGAATGAAGATCCAAATGTGGGAGGGGGCTTGCCCCCGATGGCGGTGTGTCAGCTGAACACTGGCTGGCTGACACACCGCTATCGGAGCATAGGTATCTACACAACCCTGTAGCGCCCAACCGTAACCACGATGCGAAGCGAGCCGCTCTTGCTCTTGCTCTTGATCTGCTTTTGATCCTAGGCGCCCCGTTAAACCACGCTGGCCGAACGCAGGCTTGAATCCGTGGGTAACCCGGCAGGACGCCGGGTT
>NZ_CVTX01000172.1:0-20952 GCF_900005715.1 Pseudomonas sp. 34 E 7 | reverse complement strand
GGCGAGGTGCCGAGTGGTGGGGCAAGAGCCCTTTGGTTACTTTGGGGCTTTTCCAAAGTGACCCGCCGTCAGGGCGGAACCCTAAGTGGCCGTTGCCGCAGAAACGGATATGTACTCAATCTGATCCAACATCCCGGCCAGCCCCGAGGCCGCCATCGGGGGCAAGCCCCCTCCCACAGGGGCCCGCGTGGTACCTAAAAGTTGTGTAGATACTCACGCCCCTCCCACATTTGAATGGTGTTTGGCTTCAAAGTCCCCGGTACTTTTCGTTGAGCGCATACAGGATCGCGCAGGTCTCGGCATCCAGGCGACCGGCATAATCGCGCGCCCGAAAGTGCATCTGAAACGCCCGGGTGCGCTGTTCAAAGGCCTGGCGATTCCACGCCGGTTTGTAGCCATAGCGCTGAAACGCCCGCTCGACTTCCACTTCCGGCGGCAACCCCATGTAAAACCGCCGTTGGTACATCGCCCGGGTGGCTTCGTCAAACCAGGCGCCTACCCCAGCCTCATGCAGGCAGCGCCAGGGTAGCCGGGGGCCCGGGTCGCTCTTGCGCCAGTACGCCACATCCGAATGCCCGAGAATATCGACCGGGCCGATGTGCGGGTAGCGCTCGAGGATGTCGCGCATCAACGCAATCAACACCTGCACCTGTTCCTCGCGATACGCGGGAAACGTGAACACGCCTTTGTCGTCACGCGCCAGGTTGACGATTTCGATGCCGATCGCGCGACTGTTGAGGTTATCGCGCCCGCCCCAATGGCTCGCCCCGGCATGCCAGGCACGCTTGTCCTCGCCCACCAGGCGAAACACGCGCAGTTCGTCATAGCCGGCGGCGCGATAGGCGGGTTCATCGGGATCGGGCAGCAGGTAGTGAGCGCTGACCCCATTCTGCGTCAGGGTGCGCAAGGATGATTCAAAGGGCGCAGCCGTATAGTGCAGGATCACCTGCGCCACGGGCTCGCCGTTACGTTCGTTGAAATCCCGGGCAGGGAAACTGGTATCGATGACCAACATAAGATCCGTCCTTTTCAATACGGGCCGAATCATTCGGCCCTTTCAAGCGCAAAAAAATTACCGCCATCCTGACGATTTGCAGGTCAGGCGAGCGGTAATTATTTGGCACTTGCAGAAAAGCGATCAGCGTCGCAACGGCATGCCCAGGTCAACGCGCAGGCCATCGGCCTGGCTGTCGAATGTCAGCGAGCACGCGCAGCGCTGGACGATCGCCTGGACGATCGCCAGGCCCAGGCCACAGCCGTCGCTGCTGCCAGTGCGCCAGAAGCGCTGGGTGAGGTATTGCAGGTCGTCGCTGGAAATCTGCGGGCCATGGTCGCGCACGCGGAACACCACCTTGTCAGCGCTGCAAGACACGTTCAATTGCACCCGGGTGTCGGCCGGGGTGTGGCGCAAGGCGTTGTCCAGCAGGTTGCGCAAGGCTGCCACGGCCAACCCCACGGGCATCTCCACCGGCGTGTCGGCGAGGCTGTCCGCCAGGATCAGGTCGATGCGCGAATTGTCCCCGGCGTGGGCATCCTGGATCGCCAGGCGGGCGACTTCCTCGGCGCTGGACTGCAACCCATCGTCAAACGACAGGCTGCCCTCCACCCGTGCCAGCAACAACAGTTGCTCCAGGGTGCGGTGCAGGCGGTCGGCGCCTTCCTCGGCGTGGGCCAGGGACTGGTCACGCGCCGCGCCCTCGGTCATGCGCGCCACTTGCAGGTGCGTCTTGATCGCCGTCAGTGGGCTGCGCAGCTCATGGGCGGCGTCACCGGTGAGCCGGCGCTCGCGCTCGATGGTCTTGGCGATGCGTTGCAACAGCTGGTTCTGGGTGTCGAGCAATGGCTTGAGTTCGCTGGGCAGCGGGTGGATCTGCAACGGTTCAAGGGAGTCGGCGCTGCGGCGCATCAAGGCGTCACGCATGCGGTTGAGCGGCACCAGACTCTGGCCGATGCCCAGCCACAGCAGGCACAGACAGCCCAGCAAGGCCACGCCGACCGGCACCGAGGCCGCCAGCAGGATCGACATGTTCAGCGCCTCACGCTCCACCTGACGGTCGGCCGTGGTGATCAGCAGGTCACCCTGGGACAGGGTGAAACTGCGCCAGCCCACGCCATCGATCATCTGGTCGCGAAAACCGCTCTTGCGCGACTCCAGCCCCTCATCCGGCGTGGTATGGCTGCGCGCCAGGACTTCGCCGTGCAGGGAACTGACCTGGCAAGCCATGCCCCCCGGTACGCTGAGTTGTTCGCTACGCAAATGAGTGCCGGAACCGACGCTGGCCAGGCCCGGCATCTGTTCGGTCAGCCCGGCCACCATGCGCGCCGAGGCGACCAGTCGCTGGTCGAGGGAAAACATCATCTGATTGCGCAGGTCGTTGAGCATCCAGGCCGCCGCCAGGGCCCAGATCACGACAAAAGCGGCGCCGAGCTTGAACGTCAGGCGCAGGCGCAGGCTCTTCACGAAGCATCCTCTCCCGCATCGGCCGGACCCAGGCGATAGCCAAGGCCGCGTACGGTCTCGACGATGCCATTGCCCAATTTGCGCCGCAGGTGGTGGATGTGCACGTTCAGTGCGTTGCTTTCCAATTCGTCGTTGAACCCGTAGACGCTGTCCTTGAGCTGCTCGCTGGACAACACGCGGCCCTTGTTGTGCAGCAAGGCCTGCAACAGCGCTTGTTCACGGCGCGACAGGTCCACCGGCTGGCCACCCAGGAAGGTCTCGCGGCTGCTGGGGTCATACGCCAGGCGGCCATGTTCGATCAGGTTGACCCGGCGCCCCGCCACGCGGCGCAACAGGGTTTGCAGGCGGGCGGCGAGTTCGCGCAGGTCGAAGGGCTTGAGCAGGTAGTCATCGGCACCCGCCTGCAAGCCGTCGACGCGGTTGGTCACCGAGTCACGGGCGGTGAGGATCAACACCGGGATCTCCAGGCCCTGGCTGCGCTGTTGCTGCAGCAGTTTCAGGCCGTCTTCGTCGGGCAGGCCGAGGTCGAGCACCATGATGTCGAAGGTTGCCGCCCTGAGCATCGCCCTGGCCGCCGCCGCCGTGGCCACGCGTTCAACCGTGAAGCCCTGGGCGGTGAGGCCGGCCACAATGCCGCTGGCGATCAGTTCGTCGTCTTCGCAGACCAGTACGTGCATGCTGAACCCTTCATGAAAGATGCGGGTGATTAGAAAACGCACGGATTAAGCGTGCATTATGCCGCTAACTTCATAACACCCGATAACTCCTACACTCTAGAATAGCGCCGGTTAATCATCGGTTAATCAACGCCACACATTGTGTGCCTCACTTGCATCGAATTAAGGCTGGACCATGCGGTATCTATTTACTTTTCTGCTGGTGTTGCTGGCGGGGTTCGCCCAGGCCGCACCGGGTAACCCGTTCGAGTCCAAACCCGATTTCCTCCCGGTGGGCAAGGCCTTCACCTTTACCTCCGAGCGTCTTGAAAGCGGCGAGACCCAGCTGTATTGGCAGATTGCCGACGGTTACTACCTGTACCAGCAGCGCATGAAATTCGACGGCCTGGCGCAAAAGCCCGTGCTGCCCCAGGGCGAAGCCCACAGCGATGAGTTCTTCGGCGAACAGCAAGTGTATCGCCAGGGCCTGGAAGTGAAGCTCCCGGCCGGCGCCACCGGCCAGGTCAAGCTGGGCTGGCAAGGCTGCGCCGACGCCGGCCTGTGCTATCCGCCGCAATCGATCACCGTGGACCTGGGCGGCAACCCGGCCGTCGCCGCCACCGCGCAGGCCCAGGACGAAAGCCTGGCCAGCGGCCTGCAACAGCGCAGCCTGGGCTGGAGCCTGCTGATCTTTTTCGGCCTGGGCCTGTTGCTGGCATTTGCCCCGTGTTCGTTGCCGATGCTGCCGATCCTTGCCGGCCTGGTGGTGGGCAGCGGTGCCAGCCCGCGTCGCGGCTTTGCCCTGGCCAGCAGCTACGTGGTGTGCATGGCCCTGGTGTATGCCGCGCTGGGTGTGATGGCCGCGTTGCTGGGCGGCAATCTGGCCGCGCTGCTGCAAACCCCGTGGATCCTCGGCAGTTTCGCCGCGTTGTTCGTGATCCTCGCCCTGCCGATGTTCGGCTTCTTTGAATTGCAACTGCCTGCGTTCCTGCGCGACCGCCTCGACACGGTCAGCCGCCGGCAGAGCGGCGGCAGCCTGGTAGGTGCGGGCATTCTCGGTGCATTGTCCGGCCTGCTGGTGGGCCCGTGCATGACTGCGCCCCTGGCCGGCGCCCTGCTGTATATCGCCCAGAGCGGCAATGCGCTGCACGGCGGGCTGATCCTGTTCGCCATGGGCATCGGCATCGGTATCCCGCTGTTGTTGCTGGTCACCGTGGGCAACCGCTTCCTGCCCAAGCCGGGCACCTGGATGAACGTGCTCAAGGGCGTTTTCGGCTTCCTGTTCCTCGGTACCGCCGTGCTGATGATTCGCCCGGTGGTCGGCGAAAGCCTGTGGATCGGCCTGTGGGGCGCACTGGCGCTGGTCATGGCCTATTGCGGTTGGACGCTGGCCCGTGAATACGGGCTGGCCGCCAAGGTGTTCGGCGCAGCCTCCCTGGTGCTGGGCCTGTGGGGCGCGGTACTGGTGGTGGGCGCGGCGGGTGGCAGCGATGAGCTGTGGCAACCGCTGAAGGTCTACAGCGGCTCGCGGGTGGCTGCCACCGCTGACGCTCACGACGCGTTCACCACCATCCACGACCCGGCCGCCCTGCAAAGCCAGCTCGACAGCGCCAAGGCCGAGGGCCAATGGGTGCTGGTGGACTACTACGCCGATTGGTGTGTGTCGTGCAAGATCATGGAAAAACAGGTGTTCGGCAAGCCGGAGGTGATGGCCGCCCTGAAGGATGTACGCCTGCTGCGCCTGGACGTCACCGCCGACAATGCCGCCAGCCGCGCACTGCTGGGTCGCTACAAAGTGCCGGGGCCACCGAGTTTCGTGTGGATCGGTCCGGACGGTGAAGAACGCCGCGCCCAACGCATCACCGGCGAAGTGGATGCCGCCGCCTTCCTGCAACGCTGGACGCAAACCCGAGACGCGCGCTGATGCTGACCCTCACCATCGGCACCTTCGCCATCGCCCTGAATCACATTCTGCTGATCAGCGCGCTGATTCTCGCCACCCTGGTGGGCTGGCGCGTGGCCAAGCGTGGCGGGGAAAACCCTGAATCGGTGTTGTTCAGCCTGTTCCTGCTGGGCATGCTGGCCGCCCGTGTCAGCTTTGTACTGATGTACTGGAGCGATTACCGTAACGACTGGCTGCAGATGGTCGACCTGCGCGACGGCGGTTTCCTCGCCTGGCCCGGCGTGATCGCGCTGGTGCTCGGTGCGCTGGCCTACGGCTGGCGGCGCCCTGCCCTGCGCAGACCACTCGGCGCCGGGGTGATCAGCGGCCTGGTGTTCTGGGGCATGGCCAGCCTGTCCCTGAGCCCCTACGACAAGGGCTCGCAGCTGCCGGACATCACCTTGCGCGATGCCAACGGCAATGTGGTGCAACTGGCCGACTACAAAGGCGGCCCGCTGGTGATCAACCTCTGGGCCACCTGGTGCCCACCGTGCCGTCGGGAAATGCCGGTGCTGGAGCGCGCGCAACATCAACGCCCGGATGTCACCTTCCTGTTCGTCAACCAGGCCGAGAGCATGCAGAGTGTCAGCACCTACCTGGCCACCCAGGGCCTGAACCTGGACAACATGCTGTTCGACGCCGGCGGCCGCCTCGGCCAGGCCGTCGGCTCCATGGCGCTGCCTACCACCTTGTTCTACTCGGCCGACGGACGCCTGATCAACAGCCACCTCGGCGAACTGTCCCAGGCCAGCCTCGCCCGCGCCATGGAACCCTTCGACACCGTCCCACAAAGGAAACCTACATGCCTCGCCTCCGCCACCTGCTGACCCTGCTGCCGCTGACGCTTGCCGCCACCCTGGCCCAGGCCGAAGACTGGCCGGCCCCGATCAAGCAAATCGAAGCCAAGGGCGCCAAAATCCTCGGCCAGTTCGACGCCCCCAGCGGCCTTACCGGCTATGCCGCGCAATACCAGAACCGCGGTATGGCGCTGTACCTGACCGCCGACGGCAAAAGCGTGATCGCCGGCAACCTGTACGATGCTCAGGGCAACGACCTGAGCAGCGCGCCCCTGGAAAAACTGGTGTACGCGCCGATGTCCAAGGAAGCCTGGGCCAAGCTGGAAAACAGCAGCTGGATCCAGGACGGCGACAAGAATGCGCCACGCATCGTCTACCTGTTCAGCGACCCCAACTGCCCGTACTGCAACATGTTCTGGGAACAGGCACGGCCATGGGTGAAGGCCGGCAAGGTGCAACTGCGCCACATCATGGTGGGGATCATCCGCGAAGACAGCCCAGGCAAATCAGCCGCACTGTTCGCCGCCAAAGACCCGCAGAAAGCCCTGGAAGAACACGAAGGCGCCGGCAAGGCCAGCAAGCTGCAAGCGCTGAGCAAGATCCCGGCGGATATCGAAGCCAGGCTCGATGGGAATATGAAGTTGATGGAGGAATTGGAGTTGTCGGCGACGCCGGCGATTTTCTATCTGGATGACAAGGGTGGGTTGCAGCAACAGCAGGGGGCGCCGTCGCCGGAGAAGTTGGTGAAGATTCTGGGGCCGAAGTAATTAGTCCCAGGTTCGTTAACAAGAATGCCTGTGTTAACACAGGCACTCTTGTCATGGCCTCGATTAAACTTCCTCTACCACCAGCAACGTCACATCAAAATCATTGCCTCCCAACCCCAATTGCACGTTATCGACACTGAGCCTTACTGTAGAAGATGACGCAGTGAACACACTTTTGAGCGTTCTCCAGACCCGCGTATCCAATAGCGTCGGAGCGACAATTTCTTGTCCCGAAGCTACCAAGGCAATCCTCGGCAATGGACGCGCACCACTGTTATCCCGAACATCGGCACTGAATTCGTAGGTGCGGCCAATCTCCAGGTCACTGAACACCTTGAACAACTTCTCCCTTTGAGTAGCCAGGTCTTGAGTGTTGGTATAACCCCAATCAAACAAATAATATTGACCGCCTGCCTCTTTTAACACCAGGTCCCTTGGGTCGGTGGCACCCGCGCCTTTTTGCCAACCGTTCCAGTCTTTTTTATTAGGGTCAAAGTCAGTCACGTCTCTGAACCGCTTGCGCAGTGTCAATTCCAATAGCGGAAACTCGATCGCCTCACTCACATCCGGGCTGCCATCGGTGGTCACCTTGAAGACGATGGCCAATGGTGTCTTGTTGCGAAACGCCTCCAGATCGGAGCGCGCAAGTACACGCTTGAGGCCGTTGTTCATATCGGAGAGTGTAATCAGCTGACCCGTCATCACGCGCACGGTGTGTGAAGATCCGTCCTCTTTAGTGCCGGTACATTCCAACCAGCCTTTCTGTCCTTCCAGGGAGAACCACCAGACCTTATCGAAGTTTTCGTCATTGACGATGATTTGCGCATCGCCGGAGAACGTCCGTAGATCCAGGATTGCGCCCTGGGTAGCCGGTGGCGTCGCCTCAGGCACCATTGGGGTGGGCAATCTCGTCGGCACACTGACCTTCAATGCCAGCGTCTTCGACGGCGCCATCTTGCAAGCGCTGGTCACTGTGTAATTGATCAGGATTGTTTTACCCGCACCGTGAATCACCGCTTCGCGCGGAATCGCAAAATCGACATAACCAGGATCGCTGTTGCCCGGTTTTGAGGTCAACGGCAGGCTCGTGCCATCCGTCTTGAGCCACTGCACGTCGATCATCTGATTGGGACTGATCCGTTCATATTCCACGCGAACCGTCACACCGTCGCGGCCATTCCAGAGGGTAAGTTGATCACCGACTGCTTCACACACCCTCGGAGGGGGCAGTATCAACGCCTCCTGCTCAATGCTGAAAGTCACAACAGGAAACTCGACGGCCGTGTCCAGGTCGCACCGCCCATTAAAATTCGCCGCAAAATGCAGGTTGAACTCACTGCAATCGGCCAATTTTTGCAGCTTGGTCCTGGCTATCGGTGTATCAACTCCGTCGCGTAGCCAGGCGGCGGTAAGCGGCTTGCCTTCCAATACATAAAACAGATAGGAACTACCGTCCTCACGCGTGCCGGTTACCCAGACCCAGCAGCAGTCCTGCTCCATGGCGTAATGCCAGATAGGCGCCACCGCCGTTGCGTCATCACCGAACGTATTGAGGTCCACCCGGTCGCCTGTGGCCTGCTCAATGCCCGGTTTTGGCAAGCCCGTGATGCCCAGCACCTTCACGTGGCGCTCGGGTGAGGACCAATGGCTGCCATCGCAGCGCGTGACGTTGTAGGTCAACGTAATGGCTTGCTCAAAATTGGCGCGGATCACTGAAGGCGGTACCGCAAACACCAGGCTGGTTTCACCTTCAACCGGTTGGCGGCATTCCAGTTCGACTGTGCCCGGTCCAGGGGTGCCGGTAAGTGTCGGGCACACCGTATCGCCGCTGCACATGCCCTCATAAGCCACCACGATATGCGCACCGTTCACTGTGTTTATCGGGTTGACCAGCCAGCCGTCGAACTCGGTGTGTACGGCTTCCTTCAGCTCAGGGGGTGACAGTTTCAAGTTAGGGTCAGTGAGCAGCGTCAATGAAAGCGAGCCGAACGATCTATAGGGAACAGCCTCGCTGTAGCGCACGGACGCCAAAAGATACAGTCCGCTGTTATGTTTAAGTTGCTGGAGCAACGCCCGAGGTATTGCTCGACGCCACCCCAGGCGCAAGTCTTCGTCGGTAACCTCTGCATCCTTGAATGGATAAAGTTTGGCCTGGGTGTCATCGGGATAGAAGCCGCTTATATAGCAGTTGATCGTTTGGATTTTGCCGGCAAATGCCCAGGGTGGAATGTAAAGAATCGGATCGTTACAGCACAACAAGGAAAGATCCAGTTTGCCATCGAACGCTTCGAGAATTTGCGCCTGAGGCAAGTTCGAGGGCAGGCTGATCCGTACCCCACCCTGCAAAGATGTTTGACTCTCACCGTTTCTAGTGACGGTGTACGTAAACAATGCGTAAGTGTCCAACCACAATGCTATGTATTCGGGAGGGATATAAAAGTTGATACAACCTGCCTCGTCGCCATTTTGGGGTTCTATCGGCGGATAGGGGCTGCCTGCCAACGGCCAGTTCAGAGTGATGAGGTCAGTGGTTTGCATGTCGTCGTAGCGGACGCTGACGTTGCCTCCGTTCAGCAGTTTGAGTGAATCGACACTGCCATTTTCGTCAGCCTCACGCAGCTCTGGCTTGGGCAGGTCAAGGGCATTCGGCAATGACTTGGGCATAGTGAAAGTTCCTTTTCAATAGACTGGAAATGCCGAAGCCCAGAGGTTGGCCTGATCAGCATCGCCCTATCACACCGTAAAAAAGCCGGCGTTCCTACTGTCAGAATTCACAGTTCCAATCTCCATAAAGACATTATTCGACCAGTGGATTGCGGCAACAGCCGTCGCCGGGTAAGTGGGTGAACATTTTGCGGCCGAAATAAAACAGCTGATGCCTGACGAAAGAGGCCCCCATTACTGGAGGCCTCGTTTTTGATACTCGTCAAACGCGCCCGATCAAGTGTTTTCCTTCACCGTAAGTTAGGGGCAGTACCGCGACAACGGGTCAGTCCATCGTCGTTTAAAATCATTTATCGCCGATACCAAACTTTCAGCGAATCAATGCTGCTATGCGCCGTACACAATATCGTGACATACGAAATCGTTGTGCCTGGATCCGCCTGAAAATCTATCCATGTTCCCGGAAATTCAACGGCCTCCCCTAGCAATTGCCCTTCTTTGTTGAAGTACGTGAATGTGACGCTACTGACGCTCGTACTTGAAAATCCAAACCTGACACGTGCACATTCTCTTTTTAAGCGCAAAACCGCCAGCTGTGGCGGCGTCCCGCCGTAGCAGAAAAGAGCATAGGACTTACCTTCAACCATACCTGGCACTTCTTCTCCGACCCCCCTCACCTGATGAAGCCCGATGTTGGATTGCATCGGCTGCCCCATTTCAAGTGTCGCTAACTTGGTAACGATAGGGTTGCGTGTGTGCTCAATGATGGGATAAGTTTCAAAGTCGTCAAAATCGGTTTCTAACTCATGCCGAAGTTTTAATGTCAGTCTATTAAACTCAAGCTTGACGGGTTCAAGCAGATTTTGACCTACCGTGCACCAAACCCTGAATGTAATGTCGGTACCATCTTTAAACTTCAACAATTCTGCACGAGACATCCGCCGCAACAGCATGTTCAGGTCATCGGTTTCAACGGGTTTTTCATCCATGATGACACTCGTGTAGGGAGAACCCTGTTCTGCAGTCCCCTCGCACGTAATCGTCACGATTTGCCCCTTGATGATCCACCACCATGCCAGTTCGCTCTCGGAATCGGGATCCTTGACGACCACGTCTACATAATCTCCGGAAACAGTCGCCAAATCCAAAATATCGCCAGTAGCCTGCTTCACCACCGGGCGAGGACGCCGCTCCATGATGGGCTCACCAACCTGCAACTGCAGTGTCTCGGACACCATCTGCTTGCAGGCATTGATCACGGTATAAGAAATCAATGCCGTCTTGCGGAAGCTGTTGATCACCTGCTCGCGCGACGCCAGGAAAGTGACCGGGCGGGACGGACTTTCCTGCAAGGGCAGTGGCCAGCAGCTGTCTTCGCCGTCCAGGCACCATTGGGCAGTGTGCTGGTGGCTGGGTTGATAGCCATCGTAAACCGCCTCGACATGCACCCCTTCGCGACCGTTCCACGCCACCAGAACACCACCCTGTGCCTCCCTGACGGCGGGTGCCCGTGGCGTCAGGGGCTGCTGGTAAATGGTGAATGTGGCGGGTGGGAACTCGAGGGCGTCCTCCAGTTCGCTCGCCTCGCAAAAGCTGGCCTTGACGTGCAGTTCAAACTTGGAGCAATCGCCGATCCTCTCCAGCGCAACCCTTGGGATATCAGCCCTGACGCCGTCGCTTTTCCAGGCGTCCGTGACAACCTTACCGACCAGGATATCCAGGCGGTAAGCGCTGCCGTCTGCATGTTCAGCATCGATCCACATCCAGCAATGGCTCGCGCACTGACCATATGCGCCCAAAGGCGCTATCACGTTTGCATCCCCTGAAAAGTTATCAAGGCACAACAACCGATCCGGGTTCGCCTCTTCAATCAGCGGGCGCTCAAATTCGGGGGTTAAAACATTGATCAGCCTTACTGGGGAAGGCTGTACCGTGCCACTGACGGCCAGGTCATAGCTCAAGGTCATCTGCTTGTTGAAGAAACACGCCACCACACAGGCCGGCAGTTTGACGAGAGGCATCTCACCGTCCTGTTCAACCGTGAAATCACCCAACGGTTTTTTCGCATAACCGGGCCCGCTTACATAAAACCTGACCTCGTCACTTTTGTAAGTGTCCAGCCCCTGGATGACGACCTCCCCTCCCTGCTGGGTGTTTTCAGGGTTGAGGCACCACTCACCGTTGTATTGCGCAGACTCGCGCAAGTGCGGCGGTTTCAGATCCAGCGCAGGGTCGACCTGCAGCAATGAGGTCGTGCGCAGGTGGAAATCCTCGGCGTTCACCGGGAGCGGATTCTCCAGAAGCGGATCGCCAGGTTCAGGGTATACCGGGGCGGTGGTGTCCCAAATCACGCCCAGGTGAGCGGTGATCGCCGAATAGTCGTCCAGCCTGGACAGCCAGCCTCGCGAAAGCGTAAAGCGAAAAACGTGGTCCGGATGGGCTTCGTGCTCCTGCACCACATGATCCTTGGCCACCCAGGCGAAGCGATAGGGCGCCACGTGCTGGTTACCCGCAACCACGACAAACAACCGCTGCCCGGGTTGAATCATCGGCCAGGCCTTGATCGCGACAATTTCATCGCCCGTAAACTCTTGCATGCGCAGGTACCAGGTACTCCACTCCTCCTTGGCATGGGTAAACACCGGCCTTGAGACGACGAGATGCTCCTCCCTGATCTGTTGGATTTCCAACTCCAGCGTCAGGGATTCCAGCGCCCGCCCCCCGGCATTGGCCGTGTACTTGATCAATACCGTGTGCCCGATGCAGTAGCTGATCCAGCGTGCCGGAATGTCGACGACATTGACGCCGTTTTCCACAGAGATCGGCTCGAAGCTTGGCTGGTCCTGATCCTTGACCGCCATGTGGAACATGACGTTAGTGGCATTCGCCGGCAGCGTCAGCGTGGCCGTCGTGCCATCGATTGCATCGATGGGATACAGCAGGCTGTTGTTCGCAGTGTGTTCGATAATCGCATAGGGCAGTTCCGCTTCAACGGCTGGCGGCGACTTCGCCGCTCGAACGGACCTGGTTTTTCCAGTAGGTATTTTGCTCGCCACGATAAGACTCCTGTCCAGCGTTAGATCACCGTCGGGCCCGGCCGGATGGGCCGGAAACTGCGGTTATCTAACACGTGGATCAGGAATCCTGCCTACTGTCAGAATTGACAGTTCTGCTGAAAAAACTCGATATTCCAGACCAGTGGCCGTCTCACAATCCCTCCAGCTCCGCCATCAAATCACTCAACCGATCCACCTTCTCGGCACTGATCTCATTGCCCGCCAAGCCCTCGATATATTCGGCCAGCTCCGCCACCGTGCTGCACTCGAACATCGCCCGCAGCGGCACATCGCGCTGCAGCGTCTTCTGCACCCGTGAAGCGATCTGTGTCGCCAGCAACGAATGCCCGCCCAGTTCGAAGAAGTTGTCCTGCACCCCTACCCGTTCGACCTTGAGCACTTCGGCCCAGATCGCGGCCAGGGTGGTTTCCAGTTCATTGCGCGGCGCCAGGTAGTCCTGACTGTGCAACTGGCCGATGTCCAGGGCCGGCAGGGCCTTGCGGTCAAGTTTGCCGTTGGCGTTGAGCGGCAGGCGCTCCAGCCACAGCCAGTGCAGCGGCACCATGTATTCCGGCAATTCGGCGCGCAGGCGTTGCTTGATACGGTCCAGGCGTTCGCCTGGGCTGAGGGTTTCATCAACCGGCACCAGGTAGCCCACCAGGTGCTTGCCGTTGACGCCCTCCTGGACACCGACCGCCGCATCACGCACCTCGGGTTGTTCGTGCAGGCGTGCTTCGATTTCACCCAGTTCGATGCGGTAGCCGCGAATCTTCACCTGGTGGTCGACGCGCCCGACATACTCCAACACGCCGTCACTGCGCCGGCGCGCCAGGTCGCCGGTGCGGTACAGGCGTTCGCCCGGTGCGCCGAACGGGTTCGGTACAAACACCGGTGCGGTGCGCAGCGGGTCGCTGACGTAACCGCGACCGACGCCGATGCCGGCCACGCACACTTCACCGACGGCGCCTTGGGGCACCAGCTCCAGCGTGCCGTCCAACAGGTACAGACGGTTGTTGTCGGTGGGCGTGCCAATCGGCAGATAAGTGCCACGGGTCGAGGCCAGGTCGACGCGGTAGAACGCCACGTCGTCCGAGCATTCCGCCGGGCCGTAGGCGTTGACCAGGCCGATCTGCGGGTAGCGCAGCAGCCATTGGTGCGCCAGCTCCGGCGGCATCGCTTCACCGGTCGGCAGCATCCAGCGCAGGCCGTCGAGACGAATGTGGTCCTGGGCGAGCATGCCCTGGATCAGCGACGGCACGCTTTCCAGCACGGTGATGCCGTGTGCCTGAACATGCTCCAACAACCCCTGCGGATCATGGGCCAGGGCGTTCGGCACAATATCCACCCGCGCGCCAAACAGCGGCGCAGCGAGGAACTGCCACACGGAAATATCGAAGCTTTGCGAAGCGGTCTGCGCGATCACATCAGCGTCGCTCAGTTGCAGGTAGGGCACCTTGCTCAACTGGTTGTTGAGCATGCCGCGCTGTTCGACCATCACGCCCTTGGGCAGGCCGGTGGAACCGGAGGTGTAGATCACGTAGGCGAGGTTGTCCGGGGCGCTATAGACGCCCGGGTTCTCGCCACGGGCGGGGATTTCCTCCCACACCAGCAACTGGCAGTCGACGCCGTCGAGCAGTTCGATGGCCTGTTCCCGGCACGCTTCGGTGCACACCAGCAAGGGCGTACGGCTCAGGTCGATGATGCGGCTCAGGCGCGGGCCCGGCAGGCCAGGGTCCAGCGGCAGGTAGCCGGCACCGGCCTTGAAGCTGCCGATGATCATGCCGAGCAACTCCAGGTTACGCTCGGCCAGCAACGCCACCGGTTGGTCCGGGCCGACACCGGCGGCAATCAGCGCATGCCCCAGACCGTTACTGCGCCGGTTCAACTCCTCATAGCTCCATTGCCGGTCAAGGCAACTGGCGGCGATACGCTGCGGATATCGCGCCACCTGTTCCTCGAACAACTCGACATAGCTGCGCGCCAGCGGGTAGTCGTGCTCGCTCTGGTTGCAGCCGTCCACCAGGAACGCGCGCTCCTGCTCGCCGATCAGCGGCAGGTCGGCCATGTCGCCATGGAAGCCCTGCACCAGCGCCAGCAACAGGCGCTTGAACTCGGCGAGCATGCCTTGCGCGGTGGTTTCATCGAAGTAGCGCTGGTCGTAGGACAGGTGCAAACCCAGGTCATCGCCCGGGTAGCACACGGCGGTCAGTGGGAAGTTGGTGTGGGTACGCCCGGAATCGGAGGTGGCATTCAGGCTTTGCGCATGGCTGAGCACCGAGGTTTCCACCGGGGCGTTTTCGAACACGAACAGGCTGTCGAATAGCGGCTGGCCCTTGGGCAGTTCGCTGTGTTCCTGGATAGTCACCAGCGGCAGGTATTCGTACTCGCGCAGTTGCATATTGCTGTCGAGCAACCCGCTCAACCACTGGCGCACGCTGCACCGCTGGTCATCGGCAGGCAGCTTCACCCGCAGCGCGATACTGTTGATAAACAGGCCCACGGTGCGTTGCATCTCGGGCATGTCCACCGGACGCCCGGCCACGGTGACGCCGAACAGCACGTCGCGATCACCGCTCACGCGCCGCAGCACCAAGGCCCAGGCCGCCTGGGCGAAGGTGTTGACGGTGAGCTGATGCGCCTGGGCCAACTCGCGCAGTTGCGCGCCGTCACGGGCATCCAGCCGGGTGTAGCAGTCGCCAACCACCATGCCGCCGCTGTGGCCGGCATGTTCGCGCAGGAATGGTCGGTCGCTCGGGATCGGCGTGGTGCGCTCGAAACCTTGCAGGTTGCGCTGCCACCACTGGCGCGCTGCGTCCAGGTCCTGGCGTTGCAGCCAGGCGATGTAGTCGCGGTAGCGCGGCGGCGTGGCCAGTTGCGCGTCGCGCCCTTCGCCAAGCGCCTGGTAGAGCTCGAAGAAGTCGTTCATCAGCAGCGAACGGCACCAGGCATCGATAAGGATGTGGTGGTTGCTCATCATGAACCAGTAGCGCGCCTCGCCCACGCGGATCAGTCGCAGGTGGAACGGCGCCTGGTTGAGCAGATCGAAACCGGCCTCGCGCTCGGCCTTGAGCAGCGCTTGCAGACGCGGCTCGTGCTCACGCTCGGGGTCGGTGCTCCAGTCCAGGTAGTCAATCGGCGTGCTGCCCGGCTTGTGGATCACTTGCAGCATGTCTTCGCCGACGTTCCAGCAGAACGAGGCACGCAAGGCTTCGTGGCGGGCGATCACCGCCTGCCAGGCCTGGGCGAAACGCTCGGGATCGAGGTGACTGTTGATGCGGTAGCGGTCCTGCATGTAATACAGGCCGGTGCCCGGTTCCAGCAGGGTGTGCAGCAGCAGGCCCTCTTGCATCGGGGTCAGCGGGTAGACATCTTCGATAGCGCCGGCCGCTACCGGCAAGCTGTCCAGTTGCGCCTGGGTCAACCGTGCCAGCGGGAAGTCGGACGGCGTGAGGCCACCGGATTCGTCCTTGATGCAATGGGCGATCAGGTCCTGCAGTTCGGTCAGATAGGCCTCGGCCAGTTTGCCAATGGTTTGCTGATCGTAGCGCTCGCGGCTGAAGGTCCAGCGCAGCACCAGTTCACCGCCATACACCTGGCTGTCGACACTCAGCGCAGTGGGCAGCGGTGCATCGGGGTCGTGTGCAAGGCCGGCGGATTCCTCCAGCGGATGAAACAGCGCGTCGGCGCCGAAGCTCTGGTCGAACTGGCCGAGGTAGTTGAAGGTAATGTCGGCGCTCGGCAGCGCGGCCAGGCTGCGTTGGCACTGGTCGTCCGCCAGGTAGCGCAGCACGCCGTAGCCCAGGCCTTTGTGCGGCACGCCGCGCAGTTGCTCCTTGATCGCCTTGATCGAATCGCCCGGCTCTGCCTGGGGGGTCAGGCGCAATGGATAGGCGCTGGTGAACCAGCCGACGCTGCGGGTCAGGTCGATGTCATCGAACAGGCTTTCGCGGCCGTGGCCTTCCAGTTGAATCAACGCCGCGTCGTTACCGCTCCAGCGGCACAGCACGCGAGCCAGGGCGGTCAGCAGCAGATCGTTGACCTGGGTGCGGTAGGCGCTCGGCGCCTGTTGCAGCAACTGCCGGGTGCGCTCTACGTCCAGGCGTACGCTGACGGTCTCGGCGTCACGCTGGCGCAGTGCGCCGTGTGGGCGATCCACCGGCAACGCCAGCGCCGGGCCCGCCAGTTGCGCTTGCCACAGGCTCAGCTCTTCGCGCAGGGATTCGCTATGGGCATAGGCCTGCAAACGTGCGGCCCAATCGCGCAACGCGCTGGTCTTGGCCGGCAGGCTGACGGACTGGCCTGCGCTCAGTTGGCGATAGACCGTTTGCAGGTCTTCGAGCAACACGCGCCAGGACACGCCGTCCACCACCAGGTGATGGATGGCGATCAGCAGGCGCTGCCGGCCTTGCGGGCCGTCCACCAGCAAGGCGCGCAGCAGCGGGCCGTGCGCCAGGTCGAGGCTGCGCTGGGTGTCGGTGAACAGCGCGGTGCAGTGGTCCATGTCGCGCACCTGCGCCTGCATCAATATGCCGCCCTGGGGCACGCCCAGGTGTTCGGCGTGCCACTGGGCATCGCGCTGGGTGAAGCTCAGGCGCAGCGCGTCGTGATGCTCCAGCACCGCCAGCAGGGCCTGCTCCAGGCGATGTGGCTCGAGCAGTTGCAGCGGCTTGAGCACCAGGGCCTGGTTCCAGTGCTGGCGCGCCGGGATGTCGGAGTCGAAGAACCAATGCTGGATCGGCGTAAGGCCCGAGCGGCCGGTGAGCACACCTTGCTCGGCGCTGAACGTCTCGACGCGCGTGGCGACGGCGGCCAGGCTTTGCACGGTCTGGTGCTGGAACAGGTCACGCGGGCTGAAATGAATGCCCGCCTGCCGCGCACGGCTGACCACCTGGATCGACAGGATCGAATCGCCGCCCAGCTCGAAGAAGTTATCGTCGAGGCCGACTTGCTGCAGGTTCAGCACCGCGCACCAGATGGCCGCCAACGTGCTTTCCAACGCATTGCGTGACGCCACGTACGCCTGGCGATTCGCTTCAGGATCGGGCTGCGGCAAGGCGCGCCGATCGAGCTTGCCGTTGGCGGTCAGCGGCATGCTGTCGAGCACGATTATGTGGGCGGGCACCATGTAGTCCGGCAAGTGCGCCTTGAGGTGGGCCTTCACCGCGTCGCGCAAGGCGCCGTGCTCGGCGTCGCTGACCAGGTACGCCACCAGCTGTTTGCCGCTCGGCGAATCCAGCGCCAGCACCACCGCTTCACGCACCGCCGCATGCTCCAACAGGCGCGTTTCGATCTCGCCCAATTCGATGCGGAAACCGCGAATCTTCACCTGATGGTCGATACGCCCCAGGTACTCCACCTGCCCATCGGGGCCTTGGCGCACCAGGTCACCGGTACGGTACAGACGGCCGCCATTGCCGCTGAACGGGTCGGCGACAAAGCGCTCCGCCGTCATGCCGGGGCGCTGGTGATAGCCCTGAGCCAGGCCCGCGCCGCCGATGTACAACTCGCCGCTCGCGCCCTGCGGCACCAGGGCCAGGTCGGCGTCGAGAATGTAAGCCACGCGCGCGCCGACAATGCTGCCGATCGGCACGCTGGCGGCGCCCTCCTCCACCTGTTGCGGCGCCAGGCTGGCCAGCGGCATCACCACGGTTTCGGTCGGGCCATAGGCGTTGAAAAACAGCTCAGGCTGAAACGCCGCGCGAATACGCTGCAGATGTTCACCGGTCAGTGCTTCACCGCCGGTGATGCACATGCGCACCGGCAAGGTCTGCTGTTGCGTGGCCAGCCACTGCGCCAACTGGCTGCCGTAGCTGGGCGTGAACCCGAGGATATTCACGCGATGGCTGCGGATCAGCGCGCAGATCTCTTCGGCGTCCCACTGGCCCTGGGCACGCAATACCACGTGGGCACCGCTGAGCAACGGCACCAGCAGGCGCTCGGTGGCGGCGTCGAAGTTGATCGAATAAAAGTGCAGTTCGCAGTCGTCCGGGCGCATGCCGAAGCGCTCGATCACGGCCTGGCAGTGCATGGCGATTTCACCCTGGGACACCACCACGCCTTTAGGCTTGCCGGTGGAGCCGGAGGTGTAGATCAGGTACGCCTGGTGCTGCGCCAGGCTGATAAACGGCAGCTCATCGGCCGGATAATTTTCCAGCCTGGCCGCGTCATCTTCCAGGCACCAGCACGCCAGCGCTTGCGGTAGCTCGCCAAGGGCCTGGAACATCGCCGCATCGCTGAGCAGCAGGCCGATGCCGCTGTCTTCGATCATGTAGTGCAGGCGGTCCAGCGGGTATTCCGGGTCCAGCGGCACGTAGGCGCCGCCGGCCTTGAGGATCGCCAGCAGGCCGACGACCATTTCCAGCGAGCGTGGCAGCGCCAGGCCGACCCGCACCTGCGGGCCGACGCCACGTTCGCGCAGCATCCAGGCCAGGCGATTGGCGCGGGCGTCGAGTTCGGCGTAAGTGAGGGTCACACCGGCAAAGGTCAGCGCCGGCGCAGCGGCACGCTTGCGCGCCTGCTGGCTGAACAGGGTCTGGATGCACTGGTCCAGACGATGCTCTCCGGCTGCAACCCCGAGGCTGTCCTGCAGGGCGCGCTGCTCGGCGGTGCTGAGCAACGGCAGTTCACTGAGGCGTTGGTGCGGATTATCGATCAGTGCTTCCAAGAGGTTGCGCCAATGCGCGGCCATGCGGGCGATGCGCGGCTCGTCGAACAGATCGGTGCTGTAGGTCAGGCAGCAACCCAGGCGATGGTCGAGGTCGGTGACTTCCAGGTTGAGGTCGAACTTGGTGGCACGGGCATCGTTGGCCAGGTACTCGACGGTCATGCCGGCCAGTTGGCGGCTCTGCTGAAACTCCCAGCGCTGCACGTTGCACATCACCTGGAACAGCGGGTTGTACGCCGCGCTGCGCGGTGGTTGCAGCGCCTCCACCAGATGGTCGAACGGCAGGTCCTGATGGGACTGGCCTTCGATCACGGTGTGACGCACCTGCTCGAACAACTGCGCCACACTCATCTGCCCATTGAGCTGGCAACGCAACACCTGGGTGTTGAGGAACGCACCGATCAGCCCTTCGCTTTCCGGGCGAATACGGTTGGCCACCGGCGCGCCGATGCGCAGGTCGGTCTGGCCGCTGTAGCGGTAGAGCAACACGGCCAGGGTAGCGGTCATGGTCATGAACAGGGTCAGGCCCTGTTCGGCGTTGAAGGCGCGTACGCGGGCGGCCAGTGCATCGCTCAGGTCGAAGCGGTACAGCTCGCCGCGATGACTTTGCACCGCCGGGCGCGGGCGGTCGCCGGGCAGTTCGAGCAGCGGATGTTCGCGGCCCAGTTGCGCGGTCCAGTAATCCAGCTGGCGTTGACGCTCGCCCGATTCCAGCCATTGGCGTTGCCACACGCTGTAGTCCAGGTACTGCACCGGCAGCGGCGCCAGCGGTGAGTCGCGCTCGTCGATAAAGGCTTCGTACAGCGCACTGAGTTCACGGGCAAAGATGTCCATGGCCCAGCCTTCGGTGACGATATGGTGCAGGGTCAGCACCAGATAATGGTCCTGCTCACCGGCCTTGACCAGGCAGGCGCGCAGCAATGGCCCGCGTTCCAGGTTGAACGGGGTGTGCGCCTCCTGATCGGCCAGCTGCTGCAGACGCTGCCGGCGCTCGCTGTCGTCGAGTGCCGAGAAGTCCTGCCAGTCCATGCGCAGGTTGGTCTGCGGCCAGACGTGTTGACAGGCCACGCCATCGACGCTCGGGAAGGTGGTGCGCAGGGTTTCGTGACGCATGATCAGGGCCTGCAACGCTGCCTCGAAACGCCCCACATCCAGCACCCCGCGCAAGCGCGCCATGCCACCGACGTTGTAGGCCGGGCTGTCCGGCTCCATCTGCCAGAGGAACCACATGCGCTGCTGGGAATAGGACAGCGGCACCGGCGCGCTGCGGTCGACTTTGGCGATGGCGGTCTGTTGGTTGCGTTGGCCCGATGCCTGGATCAGGCCCACTTGTGCGGCGAAATCGCCCAGCTCGCTGGCATCGAACAAGGTGCGCAATGGCAGCTCGACGTCGCAGGCCTGGCGGGTGCGGGAGATGATTTGCGTGGCCAGCAACGAGTGGCCGCCCAGGGCGAAAAAGTCGTCGCGCAGGCCGATACGCGGCAGGCCAAGCACTTCGCGCCAGATCGCCGCAATCTGCTGCTGCAACGGCGTCTCGGGTTCGACGTGTTCGCGGGTTTGCCACACCGGTTGCGGCAATGCGCGGCGGTCGAGCTTGCCGCTTGGGCTCAAGGGCATGGCGTCCAGGTACATCAGGAAGGCAGGCACCATGTACTCGGGCAAGCGGGCAGCCAGCGCGGTTTTTACCGCCTGTGCATCCAGTTCCACAGGGCCGGTGTAGTAACCGATCAACTGCTCGTCACGCACCAGCACCACCGCTTGGGCGATGCCCTGAACCGCCAGCATGCGCGCTTCGATTTCCTGCGGTTCCACCCGCAAGCCGCGCAGCTTGACCTGCTGATCGAGACGCCCCAGGTATTCAAGCACACCCTCAAGGCTCCAGCGCGCACGGTCGCCGGTGCGATACAGGCGCGCCCCGGCCTCGCCCAGCGGGTCGGCGACAAAG